>JACZQQ010000321.1 GCA_022545645.1 Acidobacteriota bacterium
TTTCGACCCTGCCCGTCCGAGCGCTCTGCCGTCCAGCTCAAAAATACCTTGCCCTCATCGGAAGTCACTCAGTAGGCATCGGCGGGATTGGCCTCAGGGTCTCCCACTACGATGGGTTCGTCAAAGGGAAAAACCGGCTGAAGCGACAAGTCATCCGGAAGCAACGAATCATCTCCTCGGGTTCCACTGCATCCCGACAGAGCAAGCGAGACGCACACGACTGCAAAAAGACATCCTTGGATCTTTTTCATGATGCCGACCTCCTGTTGTTCTCTATGGGCGATATGAATCAGTTCACTCCAAGATTTGAGATATTGGGAATTGTATCATGACCCCCAGCTAAAGAATCCTGATCTTAACAGGAACGGTAGCACCCAGAAAAAAGGTTGTCAATTTGGGAAGAATTTGGGGACTGTCCCCAAACTCTTCTTCTTCAGGAATTGACTTGAGCGTCCTGTATGGGCTCAATGTGGTTTCCAATTCAGAAGATGAGAGAAGCAAAAACAGAACCCAACGCCCCCCAGAGTAACCCATGGCTGATCCTCTTTAGTGTGGGCCTGGGTCTGTTTATGGTTGTCATTGACATATCCATACTCAATATTGCCATGCCCACGCTCTCCAGGACCATGAAGGCCTCCTTGGAGGAGATTGAGTGGGCTCTCATTGCCTACAGTATTGCGCTCACAGGACTGGTGCCGTTTTTTGGACGGATCAGCGATGTCATGGGTCGCAAGCGATTGTTCTTGATGGGACTGCTGATCTTCGCAACAGCAAGTTTTCTGGCAGGCCTCTCTCCATCCATTCTGTGGTTAATCGCAGCCCGGCTGCTTCAAGCCGTAGGGGGCGCCCTGATTACCAGTAACACCCTGGCCATTATCACGGATACTTTTCCACCAGGAAAGCGGGGAGTGGCCATGGGTGTTCAGGCCATTGTTATTAGCGGCGGAGCGGCGATCGGGCCCACGCTGGGTGGATTTTTGGTGACTCACTTTGGGTGGCAGGCCGTCTTTTTCGTCAATGTACCGATTGGCATCGGAGCGGCTCTTCTGGCAGCTCTAGTCTTGCCCACTTTGCAGAGCAACCGTACCTTGGAACCAATTGACTGGATCGGTGCCGTCACCCTCCTTGGAGGCATGAGTACTCTTTTGTTGGGCTTGACCAAGGGACCTGCCTGGGGATGGTCCTCTTTCTCGGTCGGTGCCCTGATCATCAGTGGTCTGGTGATTATGAGCTTGTTCGTTCTGCGTGAGTTGCGCACTCGCTTTCCACTGGTTGACCTGTCACTTTTTCAAATCCGTGAGTTCGCAGCAGCCCAGATGGCCGGCTTGTTTGCCACCATGTCCCTCTCCTCGCTGACCTTTCTACTGCCCTTTTACTGGCAGGGTCTGCGGGGTTTCTCAGCGCAAACGGCAGGGCTGTTGATGTTACCCGTGCCACTGACCTTGATGATTGTTGCACCCTTGTCCGGAAAAGCATCGGATCGGTTCGGGTCCAGGGGAATTGCTACGACGGGCATGCTGTTTATCATGGCAGGGCTGCTCATGGTCTCGCAGCTTACCGAGACCATGCCTATCCCGCAGGTCCTGGTGAGGCTCATGGTGTTTGCGGCAGGGTTTGGGATGTTTATCGCGCCCAACAACAATTCCATCATGTCGTGCGTTCCGCCCAGCAAGCGAGGTGTTAGTGGGGGATTACTTGGGATGTTTCGTTACCTCGGACAAGCTGTGGGAGTCACTTTTGCGGGCTCCCTGTTTGCTTTCCTGGTAACGGATGCCAGCGGGGATGGGATGCATCTCTTGTCGTCACTGAGCAGTGGAGACTCACTGGCTTCAGATGCACTGAACCATTCCCACAGTGCTTTCATACATGGAATGCGTGGCGTGGTCCTTGCGGGTGCGGCGTTTGCGGCGGTAGGAGCCGTTTTGTCCCTGCTGCGGGGCCGGAGTCCATCGACAGGGCCTCAAGACCACGCTTGATCTTTGAGACCGTGTCTGCAGCCTGCGGCTCTGTCACGACCGCACGAAAGCACGAAAGCACGACCGCACGAAAGCACGAACCTAACTCCGGTCAAGCTCTTTTGCA
>JACZQQ010000134.1 GCA_022545645.1 Acidobacteriota bacterium
TTTGTCAAAGAGATCGAAGAGGCCCTTTTGCAGCATCAGATCGATCTGGCGGTCCACAGTCTCAAGGATCTTCCCACCCAAACGCCTGAAGGATTGACATTGGCGGCGATTCCACCCAGGGAAGATGCACGCGACGCGCTGGTAACGGCATCTCCCACGCTTTCTTCCCTTCAGGCGCTGCCCCAACAGGCCAGACTGGGTACCGGTTCCCTTCGCCGTCGCGTGCAACTGCAACTGCTGCGTCCCGACCTGGTAATCTCTCCCATTCGGGGCAACGTGGAAACCCGCATCAAGAAAATTCAACAAGGGAATCTGGACGGAATCATCCTGGCAGCGGCCGGCTTGAACCGGTTGGGACTTCACGACAAGATCGCCTATCTCTTCCCGGTAGAGGAAATGGTTCCTGCCATCGGTCAGGGTGCCCTGGCCATAGAAATCCGAACAGATGACGAAAGCACTCGCCGAATCGTGGAACCGGTGGACGACCCTGCCACCCGGAGCTGTACGCTAGCCGAGAGACGATTCTTACACGAAATGGGAGGCGGGTGTGATGTCCCCATGGGAGCCCACGCTTCCATTGAGAATGACAAGGCCACCTTCACGGCTTTTGTGGCCGGTCCTCGCAGCCTGCAGGTGGCCAGAACATCCTCCCAGGGCAAGCCCCAGGAGCTGGACGAACTCGCCCTGGAAGCCGCCCGCTACCTCCTGGCTCAGGGTGGGGACAAAATGCTTGAAGAATCCAGCGTTCAGTACCAGCCATGAGTCCATCCTTGCACCATCGCACCATTCTCATTACCCGAGCCCAGGGTCAGGCTCCTGAGTTTCAGCATCTTCTCGAGGAAGCGGGTGCTCGAGTCCTACACCTGCCCACCATTGAAATCCGGCCTCGTCCCGATCAGGAACTGGACCACGCCGTTGAGGCGCTAAAGAGCTGCGACTGGCTGATGTTCACCAGTGCCAATGCGGTAGAAATTCTTCTGGATCGAGCTCAGGCTTTGGGGAAATTGCCTGCTCCAAAGGGAGACTCCCCGTTACCCAAGATCTGCACCATTGGACCGGCCACTGCGGACAAGGTCAAAAGCTACGGATATGCCGTTGACCTGGTTCCGGAGCTCTATCAGGCCGAGGGCATCCTCAAGGACTTCCTGGACTTCAATGGCGGCCGGGTCGAAGGCTTGCGCATCCTCCTGCCCCGGGCCAGCCGGGCCCGTGAGCTTCTCCCCCAAACACTTCGAGAGCAGGGGGCCGAGGTGAACCTGATTGAAGTCTATGACACGGTGGTGCCCAAGGGGAGCCGCTCCAAGCTGACCCAGCTGTTCAAGAGTCAACCTCCCGACTTGATCACCTTCACGAGTTCCTCAACGGTGAGCAATTTTGCCACCCTCGCCGAGAAGGTAGAGGATGTCCAGCAATTTCGCTGCGCCGTGATCGGACCCATCACCGCAGCCACGGCCCGGGAGCATGGATTAAAGATTGTGGTTCAAGCCGAGAGAAGTTCCGTCCCCGATCTGGTCCGTGCCATCGAGCACTACTTTCAGCAACTCCCCGCCTAGCCGGGATGGTCTAAGGCTAACGCCGCGGGCGCTCCGGCGCACCTCTGCGGAAGACCACATTGAAGGTCAGCCGGATATCGGCAACCTTGCCTTTGGAAATAGCCGGCAGGAAGCTCCAGGTATTTTGCGCCGTCTCCCGGGCAAGCTGGTCCAGGCGAGGCGCGATACCATTGACGACCTCGATATCGGTCAGCGCTCCCGAGCGGCTCACCCGAGCACTCAACTCAACCACAACCGGATCGGGTAAATGGGCAAAGGAGGAAGGAAGGGCCGGCTGCGCACCATCCAGGAGCACAGGTGGCACAATTTCGAGATCCGGGAAATGACCTTCGATCTGCTGCACTTCTACGGCACCGCTCCCATAGATCGTTCCCCACCCTTGACGAAAACCCGCCAATAAAACCATTTGCTTTCCATCCTCCATGGCCAGATCCAGATTCCCGATTTTGGAGGCCAGCAAATTGAAATCACTTTTGGAAACGGGCTCCAGTTCCGCGATGCGAGATCCGACCTTCAGGAACACCTTCTCCGGGGGTGCTTGAAAACTGTAATTCCCCCAGATGTTGTAGCCAACATAGCGATCGGGCTGAACCAGTTCTGTCACCTTGAACCGTTCGCTGGGATGGGTCGCATCCTCGACTTCGAAGACATGTCCATGGTAAGGGCGACCCTCTGCATCTAAAATAAGAAGCCCCGGTGCTTGAATAATCTCGAACGAGTCGCCAAGATTAATATAGTTTAGAATTGTTTTTTGTTCATTGATCAGTTCGACCGTGATGACGCGTTGGTCGGAGAGAAAGAAGTAGTGGCGCGGTCCGGAAGCCGTCTGCCCGGCGACAAACCATGATGCGGCCAGGCAAATCATCACGGTCAGGAAGATCTTTGTCGTGTTTAGCCAGCTGCTCATTGCTTTTTCCTTTCGGGCTGAGCTGGACACAACTATAGCAGGACTTAACCTTGAGTCATTCCATGACCTTGAAGAAAACGCCTTTGAATGCCCTTCACAGAAAATATGGTGCGCGTATGGTGGATTTTGCGGGCTGGGAAATGCCCGTGCACTATGGCAGTGCCCTCAAGGAGCATTTGGCAGTCCGGGAGAGGGTTGGGGTGTTTGACGTCAGCCACATGGGCGAGATTGAATTCATTGGCCCGGACGCTCTTGCCATGGCCCAAAAGGTAACCAGCAATGATATCTCCCGGCTGTCTGACGGGCAGGCTCAGTACTCCGCTTTCCTTAATCCTCAGGGAACTTTCATTGACGACATCGTGGTTTACCGCATCAGTGACCAGCACATTTTTGTCTGCGTCAACGCGGCCAACAGGGAGAAGGACTATCAATGGGTCCAATCCAAAAAGGAGGGGAGAGTCGATATCCTCGACAACAGTGATTCTTATGTCCAGCTGGCCATCCAGGGACCCAAGGCCGAAGCCGTGCTTCAGGAACTCACCGACCTGGACCTGTCCCTGATCCAGTACTACGGGTTCACTTTTGGAAAGGTGAACGGCACTCGAGGCTTGATCTCGAGGACCGGTTACACGGGGGAGGATGGCTTTGAGATCTACATCCCCGTGGAGGAAGCTCCGTCTATCTGGGAGCGACTGTTTCAGGTGGGAAAGCCCTTTGAAATCATGGCCGCCGGGCTAGCGGCGCGCAACACGCTGCGACTGGAAGTGAGCTACTGCCTGTATGGACACGAGATCGACGAGACCACCACGCCCTGGGAAGCGGGTCTGGGCTGGATTGTCCGACTGGGTAAAGGAAAGTTCATCGGGCACGATACTCTGGAGAAGCTCAAGGAAGAGGGGAAGCAGCGCAAGCTGGCCGGTTTTGAGATGGTGGAGCGAGGAATCGCCCGTGATCACTACCCGGTCATTGTGGACGGAACTGAGGTGGGCCAGGTGACCAGCGGCAGCTTTGCTCCTTCCCTGAAAAAAAGTGTGGGCTTGGTTTATCTCCCCATCGACAATGCCCAGATCGGTCAGCCGCTGGAGGTGGAGATTCGGGGCAAACGAGTCCAGGCCAAGGTGGTCGAAACGCCCTTTTATAATCGGTAAGCCGCGCCCTTCGCCTTTCTGAACGGTTAAGGCTAGAATATCCCCACCATGACACCAAAACGAAGTTATTACAAAGACTTAAGAGAGTTCATTCAAGCACTTGAGGAAACAGACAAACTCGTGCGCATCCAAAAGGAGATCAACAAGGATACCGAGCTTCACCCACTGGTTCGCTGGCAGTTCAGAGGATTGGAGGAAAAGGATCGGAAGGCTTTTTTGTTTGAGAACGTCACCGATTCGAAAAACAGGAAGTACCGGGGTTCTGTTCTAGTCGGTGGCCTTGCCGGTTCCGCTGACATCTACTGCCTGGGGGTCCGATGCAAGCCGGATGAGATTATCGACCGATGGCTACACGCGATGGACCATCCTATCGAGCCTGAGTTGGTTGAAAGCGGTCCCGTCCAGGAAGAGATTCACACCGGCTCAGATCTTCTCAGCCACGGTGGTTTCACCGAGTTCCCGATTCCCATTTCGACTCCCGGTTTCGATAACGGCCCCTACATTACCGGGGGTCACTGGATCACCAGGGATCCGGAAACAGGACAGCGAAACGTTGGCAATTATCGTGGCCTGATCCGAGGCCCGGGGCTCAGCGGACTGATGATTGGCACACCCCAGGATCTGTCCAGCCACTGGGAAAAGTGCAGGCAACTGGGAAAGCCTCTTGAAGTGGCCGTGGCCATTGGAGCGGTGCCCGCTGTTTCCTATGCCGCCACCCAGAAGGTTCCCCCAACCATGGATGAACTGACTCTGGCGGGCGGTCTGATCGGAGAGCCGATTCAGTTGGTCAAGTGCCAGACCGTGGATTTGGAGGTTCCTGCCAGCTCCGAGATTGTCTTTGAAGGCATCATCCCCACCTCTTACCTGGAGGAAGAGGGTCCCTTCGGAGAGTCGATGGGGGTTGTGGATCCCCGAACGCTGAGCCCTGTTTTTGAACTGACCTGTGTGACCCACAGAAAAGATCCGGTTTGGGTGTCGATCATCAGCCAGGTCACACCCAGCGAGAGTTCCAAGATTAAAGCCATGGGGATGACCACCCTGATCTACCGCTACCTTCAAAACAAAGGCTTTTCCAGCGTGCTGGAGGTTTCGCTGACCGAGGCGCTGATAAACCTGCGCCCCTACGTGGTGGTGCGGATGAAAAAGAAGGATCACCAGGAGCCCTGGGAAGTCATGCAGGCCATATTGGATTACGGAGATCGTGTCGGGAAACTGGTGGTCACGGTGGATGAGGACATTAACCCCTCTGATCCGATTGCCGTGCTTTGGGCGATCACCCATCGCTCCCAGCCTCACCAGGATACCAAGATTGTTGGAAATCGGCCCTTTGGGGCTACCCCCATCGGCATGGTCACAAACTATCCCGGGAGCCGCTACGATAGTGAGGAATCCTCTCTGCTCATCGATGCCACACGGAAGTCCGATTTTCCTCCCCTCTCCCTTCCCCGAAAGAAGTATATGGAACGGGCAAGGGTCATCTGGGAAGAATTGGATCTGCCTGAACTCAAGCCGAGAGAGCCCTGGCACGGCTATGACCTCGGGTTTTGGCCGGAAGACCTGGAAAAAGAGGCCCAAAGGGCCGTTGCAGGCGACTACGATCAACTGGAAGAAAAACTCAAAGAGACCCGGGTCGAGGTGGGTGAGGATGAGACGCTGGGTTCACTGCGAGCCGAATGGGGAAAAACCCACACCGGTCGGACAGACTAGCCTAGGTTTCAGGTGTTCAAAAATCGAACGAATGGGTCACCTTCAACAGCACCGACCAATCCGTTCTCTCATTGTCGCTTGCCCTGTTGAAAACCAGAAACACATCATCTCCGGGCCTGTAGATGTAATTCAGGCGAACGTTCAGATTGTACAGATCCTCAGAACTGTCAAATTGCAGGGTGGTCGTGGTCAACCACTCGTTGCTGAAGTTATACCGAAAGATACTGTTGACGAGATGAGTGGTGAGTTGTCCCTGGGGAAGCGAGATATCATCGAAGTCATACTCGATCCTGACGCTCAGCTTATCGCTGATAAGGAAGTTGGGATTAAATGTTATGGCAAAGCGGTCTCCCCCCCAGAACTCCTCCCACCGAATGCGCAGAAAGGTGGACAAGCGTCTCCCTCTGAAAGTCCTGAATCGGTACTCATACTGGTTGTTTCGATAGACACCGGGAGGAATAAGCAGCTTCCCTCGTAAAAGGAAGGGCTGGGTAATGCTCTCCAGATTCTTACCAAAATCCATCATCGAACGGTCTCCACTCTCCCACTCGACACCCAATGTCAGCTTCTGGTCTCGAGTCTCCAATTCTCCTGCTTGATTGCTGATGTAGGAGATAAACGCACCCAGCGTGGTTCTTCGAATCCACTCGGAGTCCGGTCTTGGGTTAATGGTGAACTCTCCAAGGGTTTGCTTCATGTCTTTTCGGGGCACAAAGCCCATCTCCGCTTCAAAGTTTCGCTGAATCGTCTGATGTTCAACATTGGCGTTGAAAAAGTCACTTTCCCAGGTGATCTTTGCAGGACGGAAAGCCCAAGTGTCCTCATTCACATCGGGACTCCAGGAGTGAACAAGGAATGAGTTCACGCTGAGATGGTCGAAGAAGACAAGCTCCGAGTCCAGGGCAGCCGTCCGGTTGTAGTCGCTGCTCCCGCCCGACTGCAGATTGGTCACCATAGCGCCTACGAAGGATCTCCCGAAGATTCGCTTGACGCGACCGACCGTGTAGTTGCGTCTTGGATCTGGATCAGACTCCTGGGTCTGGGCATTGAGAAGGCCCAGTTCAAACTTTCCCGCTTTTCCGGTCAGACGCGCTCCGAAAAGGATGGGGACCTCCTCCCCATCCTCGGTCAGGCCGATCCGCCGGGAATGAAACAGCCTCAGTTCCGGTATATCACCTCCAGGGCCAAACTCAAACACCCCGGCATCCTCCAAAAAGAACTCACGCTTTTCGGGGAAAAAGAGGGGAAACCGGGTGATGTTAATCTGAGGATCGTCCACTTCGGTTTCGGCGAAGTCCGGATTCACCGTTAGATCCAAGGTCAGGTTGGGAGAGAGACGATACTTGAAGTCCTCCAGTCCGATGTCGGATTCGTTGTGGGTTGAAGCACCGCCAAGCTTGGGAAGACTTCGTCTCAGACCCAGAAGCACGTAAGGTTTGATTCTGTAGGTCAACCCTCTGGGAATCTGCCGCAAGCCCTCCAGGTGACCCGCCTGGGAGACTTGCTCGAAAGTGAAATCTCGCCGATAGTTGCTCCACGCCACTTCCTCATTCTTTCGTTTGATATTTCTTCGGAAATCAATTCCCCAGACCTGTTCTTCTGCAGCGGGGGTGCGCAGGACCGAGAAAGGAATGCGCACTTCGGCCACCCAGCCCTCTTCGCCAATGGCTATAGCCACCTCCCAGCGTTCATCCCATTCGGGGGAGGTTCGGCCCCCTTCATCCGTAATCCAGGAGTCAAAGCGAGCACCCAGAGGGTTCATCTCAAACCAAAAGGCGTTGCGATGGCTGTGGAAGGTGTCCAGTAGGATAGTGAAGCTGTCGTCAAACTCCAGGTCGGCGTCCC
>JACZQQ010000135.1 GCA_022545645.1 Acidobacteriota bacterium
ATCCTGGCGACCCAGAAAAGCGACTCCCTCGATGATCTCGGTAATGAACTCGGGGGTCACGATCGTCCTTGAGGAGTTTCGGTCGATCCAGGATTCCTGAAGAGTAATTCGAATTCCATCTTCGATGCGGTCAGGATAATGGGTTTTCACCTCTGATCCGATGCGATCTTTCAAGGGGGTGATGATCTTTCCCCTTGCGGTGTAATCCTCCGGGTTGGCTGAAAAGACCAGGAGGGTATCCAGGGGCAGTCGGATGGGAAAGCCTTTGATCTGTACATCACCCTCTTGCATGATGTTGAAAAGACCCACTTGAATCTTGGGGGCAAGATCGGGAAGTTCGTTCATGGCGAAGATCCCCCGGTGGGCTCGAGGCAAAAGGCCGAAATGAATATTCTCGTGAGCGGAAAGCTCTCGACCGTGTTTGGCGGCTTTGATGGGATCCAGGTCTCCAATGATGTCGGCGATGGTGACGTCCGGTGTGGCCAGTTTTTCTATATAACGTTGCTCTCGTGAAAGATAAGTGATGGGCAGATCATCACCTTCTTCCTGAATGCGTTTGCTGCAAACTCCGCAAATCGGAAAGAAGGGATCATCATTGATCTCACAGTCCGCAACACAGGCGATCTCTTCGTCCAGGAAGTCGGTCAGGGCGCGCAGCATCCGGCTCTTAGCCTGTCCGCGTAATCCCAGGATGATGAGATTATGCTTGGAAAGCAGGGCATTGATGATGGCTGGAATGACTGAATCCTCGTACCCAATGATGCCCGGGAAGAGGGGTTCCTTGGCGCTGAGTTTCTGAATCAGATTGTGGCGGATCTCTTCTCTTACGGATCGAAAGCTGGCCGGCTCGCCTTTCTTGCGCTTCAATTCTCCGAGTGTGGTCGGTTTCATGGGCATCATCCCGGCTAAAGTTCCAGCAAGCGGATAATTTTCTCCTTGTCGGGTTCAACCACGATGGGTTTGTTGGCGAAGGTGGAGTTCAGCTTACCCGACTTCTCCACAATTCGGTTTTCGTAAGATGCATGTTGGTAAAGACTGTCGAGATGGTAGTTGACGGTATACTCCGGATCCTTCAGTTGATGACCGGTTAAAATCGCCACCACGTCTTCGTCGGGGTCCATATCAACTTCGTGCTCCTGGCTTTGGCTGAGTTGCAGAAGCTTCTTAAGACCGGCGATTGTGGTAGCCGAGGCCGGCTCACACCCAACTCCATCACGTCCCAAAACTGCTTTGGCGTCGGCAATTTCCTGCTCGCTCACCACATCACACCAGCCATCCGTGAAATCCAGCGCCCGCAAAGCCTTTTTCCAACTGATGGGTCTCCCGATCTTGATGGCGCTGGCAAGGGTCCAGGCATCTTGGACGGGGACCAGTTGCCCGGAACTGGTGACCAAAGTTCGATGGAGAGGGGCAGCACCGCTGGCCTGAATGATCGTGAGCCGCGGGACCTTGTCGATAAAGCCCAATTCCTTCAATTCCATCAGGATTTTACCGTATGAAGAGCTGTTGCCCAGATTGCCGCCCGGCACCACAATTCGATCCGGGATCTTCCAGTCCAGCTGATCAAAGAGCTCGAGCATCACGGTTTGCTGGCCTTCGAGTCGAAACGGATTGATGGAATTCATCAGATAAAGGTCCGTTTCTTTGGACAGTTCCTGAACCAGGCCCATAGCGACGTCAAAATCTCCCTGGATCTGCAGGGTGAGCGCACCAAAGTCCATGGTCTGAGATAATTTTCCGAAAGCGATCTGACCCTCGGGAATGAAGACAACGGCACGAAGATCGGCCCGGGCGCAGAAGGCCGCCATGGAGGCGGAAGTATTGCCGGTGGAGGCGCAGCCCACGACACGCGATCCCAGTTTCTTGGCTTGGGTCACCGCTACCGTCATGCCGTAGTCTTTAAAAGAGCCGGTCGGATTCCAGCCGAGGTGCTTGACCCGCAGGCGCTTGAGACCGGCATATTCAGCGCAGCGGGGTGTCTCCAACACGGGACTGTTTCCCTCTCCCATGGTCACAACGTGGGTCAGATCTTCCTCGAGAAAAGGCAGCAATTCTCGATAGCGCCAGACTCCACTGATGTCCAGTGGATTGTTGGAAGCACGTCGCTGCCGAAACAGCTTTTTGAGCTTTTCAACGTCAATATTTGAATGATTCTTGACGATGTCCAAAAGATCAGAACAGTCAGGACACTGGTAGAGCTTCCTGCCGATATCGAATTCACTTCGGCACGATTCATTGATGCAGCGAAAAGAGAAGGGTGGATCGGGCAGGCCGGATTTTTGGGGCTTAGTCATCAGCTAGGAGCTGCCGGAATTGCTCGATCATCGCCGGAGAATCCCAATGGTAGGCTCCAAGCTGCTGGAGGGCAATGCGCCCCTGACGGTCGACAATGAAGGTGGTGGGGAGCGCCATGGTGTTCAATTGCAGGGAAAGAGTGTCCTCAGGGTCCAGCAAAATCTTGAAGGGGTAAGGGTGCTCCTCTAGAAATCCACGAACCACTTCAGGGTCTTCGCTGGAGACGGCCACCATGGCAAGCCCCTGGTCCGAGAATTCCTGGTAAAGAGAGGCCATAGCAGGCATTTCCTCAAGGCAAGGTAAACACCAGGTCGCCCACAGGTTGAGAAAAAGGACCTTGGATTCAAGATCGGAATCGATGAGAGGAACATCTTCTCCATCAACGGTCTTGAAGGTACCCGATAGATCGATGGGTTTACGCTCCTCCACCGGCACCCACTCCCTCTCAAATGCTGGAAGCTCCGGGGGCTGGGCACATCCCAGAATGAGCAAAACTCCCAGGATCAGTGGTGCAATCCTGCGTAAAAAACTCACATTGTCAGTCATGGTGTGGTTCGTTCCGATTCGATTCTAGCATAGTTGTTTCTCGGATTCTGTTTATCATCAGACGTCTCCGAAGGAAATTCCGATGGCCTTGGCGGTACGCACGTATTCCCCCTCAGGATCGACCAGACGCTGACCAGCGATAGCAGTCTTGATGGGCACCGATTCAACCTGGCCACATTTTAGAGCAACCATCAGTCCGAACCGCTCCTGGGCAACGAGTTCGACGGCTACCAGGCCAAAGCGGGTTCCTAAAAGACGGTCAAACGGACTGGGACTGCCACCCCGTTGCAAGTGTCCCAGCACCAGAACTCGGGTCTCGACGTCAAGTCGTTCCTGGATCATCTCTCCCACCACGAATCCGATACCTCCCAGGTCGCCCCGATGATCTCCCTCATGAGGTTGGCGATAAACCGGGCTTCCACCGGAGGAAGCGGCAGCTTCGGCCACCACAACCACGCTGAAAGGACGTCCCTCTTTGGCACGCTGCCGAATTTTCTGGCAAACCTTTTCAATATCAAAGGGGATCTCAGGAATCAGAATCACATCGGCTCCACCCGAAATTCCGGCTTCCAAAGCAATCCATCCCGCATTTCGACCCATCAATTCCACCACCATGACTCGCTCATGACTTTCAGCGGTGGTGTGGACTTTGTCGATCGCTTCAGTAGCGGTATGCAAGGCCGTGTCGAAGCCGAAGGTCATTTCGGTGGCCAACAGGTCCTTGTCGATGGTCTTGGGCACCCCGATCACCGGCAATCCTGCCTCAAACAACCGATGAGCGATGGAGAGTGTTCCGTCACCCCCGATCACGATCACCCCATCCAACTTCATAGCCCGGGCCGTGTCGAAGACCTTCTGGGAATAGTCCTTGAATTCTGTCTTCCCTTCTTTATTTTTCACCGGATAGCGGAAAGGGTTCCCTTTGTTGGTCGTACCCAGAATGGTACCGCCCAGGGGAAGGATGCCTCGAACCGAGTCCAGGGTCAGGGGGACCATTTTGTCGGATTTCAGGAAACCGCCGAAACTGTCCTCGCTTCCCCAGACTTTCCAATCGTAGCGTAGGATCGCCGTTTTGACGACCGACCGGATCACGGCGTTCAATCCGGGGCAATCGCCTCCACCGTTGAGCACACAGATTCTCTTCTTCGGTTCCCGGGCCATCTTACAGACTACAATTTTATAACTTTGGTCGTTCCAAGTTCCAAGTTCCCAGTTGTCAGTGTTGGTAGTCTGTGGTTTATTGTCTGTTGTCAGCCGGTCTGCCGGCTGTGGTTTGTTGCTATGAAAGTCTCTCTCTTCATCACTTGCCTGGTGGATCAATTTTTCCCTCAAATCGGCATCAGCACGATGAAGATTCTCAGAAAGTTGGGCGTAGAAGTGGAATTCGACAGCCGCCAAACCTGCTGTGGACAGCCGGCGTTCAACACCGGTTATGTGGAGGAAGCCCGGCAAGTAGCCCGTCATTTCCTGGAAGTGTATGGGGATTCGGATCATATTGTGGTTCCCTCGGGTTCCTGCAGCACCATGATTAAGGTTTTTTTCCCAAAGCTGTTTGCTGAGGATTCCTCACAAAGGAGTCTTGCTGAAGAGATAGGACGACGAACCTTTGAGTTGTCGGAGTTCTTGAGTTCAGTTCTGGGGGTGGAAACTACGGGAGCCCGTTTCCCGGAAGTGGTGACCTATCACGATTCCTGCCATCTCCTTCGTGAACTGGGCATCTCCAGCCAACCGCGCCAACTGATTCGCGCTGTGGAGGAAATTGATTTTCGGGAGATGGAGCACTGTGATCGCTGCTGTGGCTTTGGAGGTGCCTTTTCGGTGAAATTTCCGGACATCTCGACCGCCATGGGTGCAGACAAAGTGGGGTGGATCCAAGGCTCCGGAGCTCGCTATGTCATTGCCAGTGACGTGGGCTGTTTGATGCATCTCAGGGGCTTGCTCGAGCGTAACCGGGTTCCCGTACAGACCATGCATTTGGCTGAATTGCTGGCCAAATTTGAGGACTAATGGTTGTTAAGATCAGTGCCAACGTCCAAAGCGCATTAGCCGATGAGACCTTACAGGGAAATCTGCGCCGTGCCTTCGTGGACACTCTCCACTCCCGGAATGAGGCGGTGTCAGAGGTCCCCAACTGGGAAGAACTGCGCGACTATGCTCGGGACGTCAAGGCTCACACCCTGTCCAGATTGCCCGAATACCTGCAAAGTTTGGAAGAGAAGGTATTGGAACAGGGTGGGAAGGTGATCTGGGCGGAAACCGGGCAAGAGGCGGTTCAGTTCATTGTGGATTTGAGCCACCGAAGGGAAATCCGAGAGGTGGTCAAGGGCAAAAGTATGCTGAGCGAGGAAATCCACCTGAACGAATCACTGGAACGTGCACAGATTAAGCCGGTGGAAACGGATCTGGGTGAGTACGTGATTCAACTGGCCGGGGAAAAGCCATCCCACTTGGTCGCTCCGGCCCTTCACAAGTCGAGGAAGCAGATTGCCGATCTTTTCGTTCAAGAATTGGGTATGGCCCCTACCGGGGATGTGCTGGAGATCACCGCCACTGCCCGCAAGCTCTTGCGCCGCCACTTTCTGACGGCCCGTATGGGAATTACCGGAGTGAACTTCGCTGTGGCCGAAACCGGCACCATCGTGATTGTGGAAAATGAGGGAAATGTGGGATTGTCGGTTGCGGTCCCTGAAATTCACATTGCCCTCATGGGGATAGAAAAAGTTATCCCTCGTAGCCGAGACCTGGCAGTTTTCCTGAAACTTCTCATCCGCAGCGCCACGGGACAAAAAATAACCAGTTATGTCAATTGCCTGAGTGGGCCTCGTCGCAGCGACGAGTTGGACGGTCCACAGGAGTTTTATCTGATACTCATTGATAACGGGCGCACGAAGATTCTGGCGGATGACTTTATGCGTGAGAGTTTGTCCTGTATTCGCTGTGGGGCCTGCCTGAATGTTTGTCCTGTCTATCAGACCATTGGCGGGCATGCTTATGGTTCAACTTACCAGGGACCTCTTGGCGCCATGTTGACTCCACTGCTGACGTCCGTTAGCGAAGCTCCCGAGCATGCCTTTGCGTCGTCCCTGTGCGGAGCCTGTCACGAAGTCTGTCCCGTAAAAATCCCCATTCCTCAAATCCTGTTGAAGCTTCGGGAGAGGTTCCAGAGTGAAAGGAATCAAAAAGCGGCCAGCTTCTCCTTGGAGAAGCTGGTTATGCAGGTATGGGCCCGGGTCATGTGCGCTCCAAGCCTTTATGCTCGCTTGGGGCGTTGGGCTCGAATAGTGGACAAGGTCTGTGGGAAGCGTGGAATGGGAAGACTCCCCGTTCCGCCCTTCAGTCGTTGGATGAAGCATCGAGATCTGCCCGCCCTTCCTCCGCAGAGTTTTCGCGAACTTTATTCTAAGGAGGTCTCTTGAGCCGATCTGCCATGTTGCACAAAATCCGTCACGCCTGTGCCGGGGGAAACTCTGTCGAGTTGCCCGCTGAATTGCCTGAGTTTCCTCACTATTCAGATCCGGTAGAGAAGTTTCGCCAGGAGTTGGAAAGGGTGGGAGGAGTCTTTTTGGACGGGCGAAGATCCGAGGAGCTCGTAGGTGCCCTGGGCCTGGTACTGAAAGAGAGCGATTCGACAGAAATTTATTGGGAAGGTGAGGATTTGTTTCAAAGGCACGGCATTTCCTTTACCTTGCGTGACCCTGAAGCCTTTGCCAAAGGCAGCCTACTATACAGTTTCCATTTTCGCCACCAGGTTCGATTTCCGATCATCCTGAATTCAAAGCCCGCTGAGCGAAGCGAGGTAGCCCGCATTTCACTCTCGGCGAGTGGAGCTCGATTTGGAATTGCAGAGACCGGAACCGTTGTTCACGAGGTCAAGGCGGGAAGGGGACGTTTACTCTCGCTCTTGCCTCCAGCACACCTGGTGTTTTTGTCGGAACGGGATCTGTTGATGAACCAGGCCATGCTGTTTCTTTCCATGCCTCCCGGACGGGGGAGTGCATTGACATTGGTCACCGGCCCTAGCCGTACTTCCGACATTGAAAGGACTCTGGTGGTGGGTGTTCACGGCCCTGGAAAACTGTTCGTCATTTTAACTTCCTGACTCGAGGTTTAAGGTGTCTATGAACCCATCAATCCCGGTGCTTTAGTGTCTCGTCCCAGGAATACCATGACGTTTGCTGATGGGGCTTGCGAGGGGAGATCAAGGAGCGAGGAGGAGGAGATGCCGGGACATCGGCGACGACGAGCGACACAGAGATCGCCCGCAACCCCCATCAGCCCGAGGGGTGGCGGC
>JACZQQ010000136.1 GCA_022545645.1 Acidobacteriota bacterium
GCCCACTTTGCCTTCGAGTATGCACGCAAATGGAATCGAAAAACGGTGACCACGGCGCACAAGGCCAATATCCTGAAGGTTAGCGACGGTCTTTTCTTGAAGACCTGCCAAGAAGTCGCCAGGAAATACCCGGATATTCTTCATGAAGAAATCATCGTGGACAACCTGGCCCTGCAGCTCGTCATCAATCCTCAACGATTCGATGTCTTACTGACAACCAATCTCTATGGCGATATCGTTTCCGATCTGTGTGCGGGACTGGTGGGCGGATTGGGACTCGTCCCCGGTGCCAATATCGGAAAGGAATACGCGGTCTTCGAAGCCGTTCACGGGAGTGCTCCGGACATTGCCGGCAAAAACAAAGCCAATCCACTGGCTATCTTCTTCAGCAGTCTTCTCATGCTCGAGTATCTGCACATGGAGGACACGGCCAAAAGAATCCGCGATGCCATTTACAGGGTGACGAGCAAGGGCGCGGTGCTGACTCCAGATCTGGGAGGAAGTGCGTCAACCACCGAATTCACCGAGGCGGTGATTCAGCAATTGGATTGAGCCGAAAGCACGAACTCACGCAAGCACGGATCCACAAAACCATGAACTTCCCCTCTATTTTCGATACAGATTCATGGACTGTCCCAGGAAGGCTTCGGCCGCTTCGCCCAGGGTCTCCGAGAAGGTGGGGTGGGTGTGAATGATACTGGCCAGGTCTTCCGCAAGGGCTGCCATTTCCACCGCCAGAACGCCCTCCCCAATGAGTTCCCCGGCGTGAATCCCCACCAATCCAACCCCCAGCACCTGACCGCTCTCGGGATCGAAAATGATCTTGGTCAATCCTTCCGTTCTGCCCACCGCTACCGCTCGACCTGAAGCTGCCCAGGGAAAGCGTGTGACCTTGATCTTTCGACCTTCACTTTTGGCTTGTGTTTCCGTCAATCCACACCAGGCCACCTCCGGGTCGGTGAAGACCACGGCGGGGACGGCTACATTGTCAAAGGCCACCTCTTGACCGGCGATGACCTGGGCAACCACCTTCCCTTCCCGGGTGGCCTTGTGGGCCAGCATCGGTGGCGCAGCCACGTCACCGATGGCAAAGATCTCGCGATCGGCTGTACGGCACTGCTCATCGACCTGGATGGCCCCCTTTGCGTCCCTTTCGACCCTGGTTTTCTCCAGGCCCAATTGATCCGAATTGCTTTGACGTCCCACAGAGACCAGAACCTTGTCAAACATCGGTTGCTGGGTGATCTCACCCTCAAACTTCACCTCAATACCCCGTTCGGTCTCCTTCATAGCCACCACCCGGGTATTGAGGTGAACCTGGGCAAACAAATCCTGAATCCGTCTTCCCAGCGGTCTAACCAGATCTCGATCGACTCCAGGCAAGAGGCCATCGGTCAGCTCCACCAACGTCACCTGGCTTCCCAAAGAGGCATAAACCGTCCCCAGTTCCAACCCTATATATCCACCCCCCACCACCAGCAATGTCTTGGGCACCTCCTCCAGATTCAGCGCTGCCGTGGAATCCATGACTCGATCACTCTCAATCTCAATCCCGGGTATTCCCATGGGTCGAGATCCTGTGGCGATAACGGCGTGCTTGAAGATGATGCGGGAGATCTCACTCTCCTCCAAACCAAGCGACTGGGAGTTTTCAAAACGGGCGCTGCCTCGAACGAATCGGACACCACGACGCTTGGCCAGGTCAGAGAGTCCTCCCGCGAGTTGACTCACGACCCCTTCCTTCCACTTGCGTAATGTCTGCACATCAATTTCGGGATCACCGAAATGAATTCCGAACTCCTGGGCTCGGCGCGCCTCTCCCAACAGTTGGGAAACGAACAAAAGTGCCTTTGAGGGGATACAGCCGGCATGGAGACAAACTCCGCCAAGCTCCTCTCGACTGTCCACCAGGGTGACTTGCAGACCCAGGTCGGCGGCATGAAAAGCAGCTGCGTAACCGCCAGGACCTGCGCCGATCACCACAACATCGGACTCTCTTGTCCCTCCGGAGGACTCTGTCATCTATGAACTCCTTCTACGATCGTCTCAGTATACCGCGTGGGCATTTTTTCGGACCTGACCCATGTCGTGTAGGTGTGATTTAATTGGCTCATGCAACCGTATCTGGACCTCCTGGAGCATATTCTCCACAAGGGCCTGAAAAAGGAAGACCGCACCGGCACCGGCACCCTCAGTATCTTCGGTTATCAGATGCGCTTCAATTTGAGGGAGGGTTTTCCCATGCTCACCACCAAGAAGCTTCACCTCCGCTCGGTGATTCACGAACTCCTGTGGTTTCTCTCAGGAAGTACCAATGTTCGTGATTTGAACAAACATGGGGTCACCATCTGGGACGACTGGGCCGACGAAGAGGGCAGTCTAGGTCCTATCTATGGTTACCAGTGGCGCTTTTGGCCGGCTCCCGGGGGAGAACACATTGATCAGATTTCCAGGGTCATCGAGCAGATCCGGACCGATCCGGATTCTCGCCGTCACATTGTGAGTGCCTGGAACGTTGCCGATACCGACAAAATGAAACTTCCTCCCTGTCACACTCTTTTCCAGTTTTACGTCGCCAACGGCGCTCTTTCCTGCCAACTCTATCAACGCAGTGCCGACGTCTTTTTAGGCGTTCCTTTCAACATCGCCTCCTATGCCCTGCTGACCCTGATGATGGCCCAGGTCTGCGGACTGGAGGCGAATGAATTTGTCCATAGTTTTGGCGATGTACACCTTTACTCAAACCACCTCGAGCAAGCCAGGCTTCAGCTCACCCGGGAACCGAGCACCCTTCCTCAAATGAGACTGAACCCGGAAGTCAAGTCCATCTTCGAATTCGAATACGAGGACTTCAGTTTAGAGAACTACCATCCCCATCCCCACATTCCGGCTCCGGTTTCCGTATGAGGCTCTCCATCATCGCCGCCATGTCCGCCAACCGGGTGATCGGGAATAACAACAACCTGCCCTGGAGGCTGCCCGCAGATTTAAAGCGCTTCAAGAGCCTGACCCTGGGACACCACCTGATCATGGGGCGTAAGACCTTTGAATCGATCGGCCAACCCCTCCCCGGTCGAACCACCGTGGTGATCACTCACCAAACCGGTTTCGCCCCGGCGGGAGTGCTGGTGGCCCACTCCATCGACCAGGCATTACAAGTGGTTGCCGGAGACGATGAAGTGTTTGTGGCCGGTGGAGCCCAGATTTACCAACAGATGCTCCCTCGAGCGGACCGGCTGTATCTGACCTCCATCCATGAGGAATTTGAGGGGGATGCGGATTTTCCCGAATTTGAGGAATCCGACTGGCAGCTGATCTCCGAAGAAAATCAGGAGCCCGATGAAAAAAACCCCTATCCCTACAGCTTTCTGGTCTATGAGAGGAACACGGCCGGCTCGAAAGATCCGTAGGCTCACATCATGAAACAACGACCCCACGAAAGCACAACTGCACGACCGCACAACTGCACGACCGCTCAAAGAACATGCGCGATTACACGATACTGATACTGGGCGGGATAGTTTTGCTGCTGGCCGGAGCAGCCTGGAGGAGCGGTGGATGGGAATTGGTTCTGGCCGGAGCAGTGGGTGGAGTGAAAACGCTTCTCCTGGTAGCCCCCTTATTGCTGTGTGCTTTTCTGATCGCCGGTTTGATTCAGGTCCTGCTGACCCAGGACAAGGTCGCCTATTGGCTGGGAGAAGGATCGGGCTGGCGGGGCATTTTCCTGGCCTGCATCGGCGGGGCGCTGATTCCTGGCGGACCCTACGTTTATTATCCCATCGCGGCAGCCCTGTTAAGAGCCGGTGCCAGCCTGGGGGTACTGGTGGCCTTTGTCTCAGCCAAGAACGTGTGGCCGGTGGTACGCCTGCCGCTGGAGTTCGCCCTGCTGGGCCCACGCCTGACCGTGGCCCGACTCCTGACCACCTTTCTCATACCTCCGCTGTTGGGTTTTCTCGCCCAGGCGCTGGCTGGGCGTCAAGTAGAAGCCATCCGTGAGAACCTCAAATAATGAACCTGGCAACCTTCACCCTCCTCATCCCGGCAGGAATCCTTTTCGCTTACGCCTGGCGTCGCGGCGATGGCAGCCACCGGCGCGGTCTCGCCAAAGGGGGGCGCACCCTGCTCAGCGTCCTGCCTCTGCTGCTTCTGGCATTCACCACGATCGGTTACGTCAGCGTCCTCCTGCCCCAGGAGGGGCTGCAGAATTTGATGGGTCCTGATTCCGGGTGGAGAGGGTTGTTGCGAGCCCAGGGAATGGGGATGTTGATGCCCGGAGGTCCCTACGTCGTTTTACCCCTCATCAGCACACTTTACCAACTGGGCACCGGACTGGGAGCAACCATCACACTGGTGACCAGTTGGTCCTCCCTGAGCCTCTTGAATGCCCTTTGGGAAGCTCATTTTATCGGCTGGCGCTTTACCCTGATTCGCTGGACGCTGCTGTTACCCTTTCCGCTGCTGGTGGGCCTGCTGGCCGAGGCCTGGTTCGGCGGAACATCCTAGGTCCCAGCAGTCGCTGGCCCGTGGGCTTCTTTTCGCACATGAAACCAGCAGTTTTCGATATCCTAAACTTAAGGGGGATAATCTATGACTTCAGCACTCATTTTCCTGGTCGTGGTGGTGGTCTTCATCGCCTGGGTGGCCAGCATGTACAACAAGCTGGTCAGTCTTCGTAATCGTTTCAAGAACGCGTTTGCCCAGATCGACGTCCAGCTCAAAAGGCGCTACGACTTGATTCCCAATCTGGTCGAGACCGCCAAGGGTTATATGAAACACGAGAGGGAAACCCTGGAGGCGGTGGTGAATGCGCGCAATCAAGCCGCGGCGGCCAGCAAGCGAGCGGCCGAGAACCCCGGAGATCCCGATTCCATGAAAGGCCTGACGGGCGCCGAGACGGCCTTGACCGGTACCCTGGGACGCATGTTCGCCCTGATGGAGTCATACCCGGACTTGAAGGCCAATCAGAACATGGCCCAACTCATGGAAGAGCTGACCACAACCGAGAACAAGATCGCTTTCTCACGACAGGCCTACAACGATTCGGTCATGGTCTACAACACGCGGTGTTCGGTGTTTCCCAGCGTCATTATTGCCAACTCCATGGGCTTCAATCAGGCAGAGCTGTTTGAAATCGAAGCTCCCGCGGAACGCGAGGCCCCCAAGGTCTCCTTCTCGTAGTCCCAACGGACTCCACTGTTCTTCGAGACTCTGAGGAAATATGGCGGTACCGTCAACCCATACGATGGATTTCTTTGAGCGTCAGGACCAGGCCCGCCGAAGTACCCGGCGCTTGATCGCTTACTTCATGCTGGCGGTGATCCTGATCATCCTTTCCATCTACATCGCTGGCATCACCATCTTTTTCGGCTTCAACGTCAATGCCGACCCGGAGCTTCCCTTTCAATGGTGGAACCCCGATCTGTTCCTGTGGATCACGGGGGCAACCCTGTGTGTGGTGGTGATCGGGAGCCTTTACAAGATCTTCGCCCTCTCAAAGGGCGGAGAGGTGGTGGCCCGCTGGCTGGGAGGTCGACTCATCGATTCCAGCACCTCCGACCCTCAGGAACGCCGTCTTCTCAATGTGGTGGAAGAGATGGCTATTGCCTCCGGAACACCCGTTCCCTCGGTCTTCCTCCTGGAAGAGGAAAAGAGTATTAACGCCTTCGCCGCCGGTTTCACTCCGGCCGACGCCGTCATCGGGGTGACCCGAGGAACCCTGCAGATCCTGTCGCGCGACGAACTGCAGGGAGTGATTGCCCATGAGTTCTCTCACATCCTCAACGGCGACATGCGCCTGAACATTCGGCTGATCGGCGTCTTGAACGGCATCCTGGTGATCGCCATGATTGGGTATGTGATCCTGAGAGGCACCCGAACTTCCAGCAGTAGAAAGAATGGAGGCGGTGCTGCTGCCATTCTGGCCTTCGGGGCGGCGCTTCTTGTCATCGGTTACGTGGGGGTCTTTTTCGGCAAGCTCATCAAGAGCGCCGTGTCCCGGCAGCGAGAATTTCTGGCCGACGCTTCGGCCGTCCAGTTCACGCGAGATCCAGACGGTATCGCCGGAGCACTCAAGAAGATTGGCGGGCTGGCTCACGGCTCACGCATACAAAACCCAAAGGCTGAGGAAATGAGCCACCTCTTCTTCTCCGATGGAAAGCATGGAAAAGCATCTCCTTTCCTTTCCATGAGAAATCGCAAACCCCCTGTCCAGACCCATAGTGCCTTCAGCTTCATGGCCACTCATCCCCCGCTGGAGATGCGCATCCAACGCATCGATCCTTCATTTGACGGAACATTTCCCGCGGTTCACTTTCCTTCCAAAAAGGCACTTGAAACCCGCGACCCAAAGGAGCTGGCTGCCTCCGCGGCGCAGACCGCCGCCAAATCAGCCGCATCCGCTCCATCCGGGGGAGCTCCAGCCGTCCCCCTCATTCCCATGATTCCGCAACAGATGACCCAGCTCTTCGGCAAGCTGACGGAGGCCCATCTGGCCTATGCCACCCTTCTCCTTGCGGGGCTGCCCTCCAGGTTGACCGCTCGGGTCCGTGAGCCGGCCTCGGCCCGGATCATCATTTTCGCCCTACTCCTGAGCCACGACTCTAAAACCCGCCGGGCCCAGTTTCAGCTGCTCAATGAGTCGAAGGATCCGCTGGTGTCTTCTGAGGCGACCCTGGAGGCCTCGACGCTGATTGACCGCTGCCCGCCCGAAGCACGCCTTCCCCTGGTCGATTTAGCCTTACCGGCCTTGCGGACTCTCTCCCTTTCCCAGTACCAGGACTTTACCGGACTGGTCGAAGAGTTGATGAAGGCCGATCAGAAGATCGACCTGTTTGAGTTTACTCTGCAGCACATCTTGCGCCGCCATCTCGATCCCCACTTCAACCAGACCCGGCCTCCAGCTGCCCGGTATGGGTCCCTGACACCTCTGACCCACGAGATTTCTCTGTTGCTGTCCAGACTGGCCCGTGCCGGACAGGACAGTGAGGAACAAGCCCAGCAAGCTTTTGCCCAGGGAGTCAAGGAGTTAAGTGGGAGCCGGCTGAAACTCTCCTGGCTCGAGCAGGAGGACGGCTTCGAAGCACTGAGCAAGGCTCTGGACCGCCTCAATCGAGTG
>JACZQQ010000137.1 GCA_022545645.1 Acidobacteriota bacterium
GACAAATTCGCTCCACACTCTCCGTCCCCAAACTCGCCGAGTCCACGAATCCGAAATGGCTCTCCTTATCAGATTGGATAGAGTTTAGGGACAGTCCCCGAATTCTGATAGAATTCGGAGACTGTCCCTAAACTCTATCCCCATGCTTGATCTGCAGCAATTTCTACGAACTTACGAAAAGGAACATATTCATATTCGTAAGCCGGTGAAGCTTGATCAGGTGGGGGCCCTGGTCGGTCAAGCCGACGATACGATCGTGTTTGACCATATTCAGGAGCATCCGGGATGGCATCTGGTGGATCAGCTCTTTGTCAACCGAAAGGCCCAGGCCCGGGTGCTGGGCTGTCATCCCGATGAAGTCGTCCCATGTCTTGCCGAAGTGTTGCGCCGGGGTCCGAAGCCTCTGAAGGAAGTCAACGGAGGTCCCTGTCAGGAAAAGGTCTATCTTGAGAATGAAATAGACCTTTCCACTTTGCCCATCGTCCGACACACGGAGATGGATCCCTACCCGTATACCACAGGGTTCGTGGTCCACCAGGATCCGGAAACCGGCCAGTTCAATCAGATGTATGCACAATGCGGAGTGCTGAGTCGAGGGGAGATGGTCACCTCCTTCGTGACTTCCACGGCCAATCAGATCCTGAGAAAACATCGGACTGCCGGTACCAGGATGCCCCAGGCTCTAGTGATTGGCTGTCATCCGGCCTGGGAGCTGGCCGGTGTTTATTCCGATCCTCATCATGAATGGTGGGAATTGGAATTGTTCGAGTCCATCACCGGTGAAGTGGGACAGGTCACCCGATGTAAGACCCTGGATTTGTTGGTGCCGGCCGATGCTTCGCTGGTGATCGAAGGTTATCTGAGTCCCACCCGGACGGCTCAAGACGGGCCCTCGCCGGGACCCACAATGCTTTTTACCCCTTCTATCACTCAGCAGCCGGTGTTTGAAGTGACCGCCGTGACCATGCGTCGAGATCCCATTTACCGGAATCACGCCATGACCCCCTTTACCGATCACCAGGAAATGCCCCGGCTTTTTCACGAGGCCATTCTGTATGAGCGGCTTCAGGCCCAGGGAGTGAAGGTGCACGATGTCCATATCCCTCAAGGCGGAGGCTCTCTCTCCGTGATCCTTCAGCTGGAACCCGCCATGGAGGGACAGGTCACCGATGCGCTCCTTGCCGTGCTGGGGTCGTCCTGGTCCAATTGCAAGATGGCCATTGCCGTGGACCCGGACATCGATATTTATGACTATCGCGATGTGCACTATGCCTTGGCAACGCGCGTTGATCCAACCCGGCATGTGATCACCATCCCCAACGCCCGCGGCTTTCGCTTCGATCCCACAGCAAGACCTATTCTGGAGGCCTCTCCCGACGCTGGAGAGAGCCGTTTTCCCAGTCTCGTCGGGAAGTGGGGGATCGATGCCACCAAGCCGGTTCCCTATCGGGAAGCAGAGCGAAAGGATTTTGAACGTGCTTGGCCGATCGATTGGAAGAGCATCAAACTCGAAGACTTCCTGGAATGAACCACGGATCACGCCGATATTAACCGATCTGTTGGTTGTCAGACTGTCGGTTGTCGGTTGCCTGCCCGTTGAGTTGTCGCCGAGCCCCGAGATCAGATACACTTTCTTGGCGGAAATTAAAGGCTCAAACCGATGAATACACCCGTCGCTGATATCCAGCAGGTAACGGGATCCAGGCAGGATATCCTGACCGATAGCCGATCCAGCCGCAGGTTCTGACCTGAGGCCGGTGATGTGCCCGGTCCGGGCACTTTGGTGAACACCCTGACGGAATCGCTGCTTCGAAGGCGATTGCTGTCCTTGAGCCTGGTCTTTTTGGTCACCGGCGTCCTTTGGTCAAGCGCAAACCTTCTGAACCAGAGAGCCTTCTTGCCCATCATCCAGATCCCTCTGTTGTTGGCCATAGGGGGTATGGCGCTGTTGCTTTTCAGCAAGAAGCCGCTTTCACTGACACCACTCAGGGCCCTGGAACTGCTTCTCTTCGGATTGGCTGCTGCTTATATGGCCCTGCAGGATCTTACCTTCATTATCCAGAGCGCGGCACTGGGAGACAGCGGTATGGCCCTATCGGGTCTGCTCAGAACTGTTGTGCACTATGTCTTGCTGGTGATCGTCTACGGAATGTTTATACCCAACACCTGGCAGAGAGCGGCCTGGGTCGTTACCCCGCTGGCCGCTACACCGGTGGCTGCGACGCTCTTTTTGTGGGGAAGGTACCCGGGGATTGCAGAGACCATGGCCCTGACCCAGTCCGGGGAGTTTGTGGAGGCCGGAGTCTTAATGATCTTCGGCGTCGCCATTGCCATCGGAGGCACCCACATCGTCAGCCATTACCGAAGCTGCGAGGTGAAGGACAGGGAGATGGGTTTTTACAGATTGAGAGAGAGGATCGGTGTCGGTGGTATGGGAGAGGTTTGGCTGGCCGAGCATGAAAAGTTGGTGAGACCCGCCGTCATCAAATTGATCCGGCCAGAGAGGCTAAAAGAGGGCGGGAAAGAAGCCCAGCGAACCGTGCGGCGTTTTGAGAAGGAAGCCCAGGCCACCGCCGAGTTGCGCTCTCCTCATACCGTTGAACTCTATGATTTCGGGGTGACCTCTGATCAGACTTTTTACTACGTTATGGAATATCTCAACGGGATCGATCTGGCCACGCTGGTCAAGAAGCATGGCCCGGTCCCTCCCCAGAGAACGATCTACCTTCTGCAGCAGGCCTGCGAGTCTCTTGGCGAGGCCCACAGTCACCATCTCATTCATCGGGACGTGAAACCCGCCAATATCTTCATCTGCCGTATGGGGCTGTCCTACGATTTCATCAAGGTCCTCGATTTCGGTCTTGTAAAGACTCAAACCAATGGCGTCTCGAGACCCCAAGGGGACATGAGCACCGAGCTCACCATGGAAGGTATGACCACCGGAACACCGGCTTTTATGGCCCCTGAGTTGGCAGTGGGCCAGGACAATGTGGATGTTCGAAGCGACATCTATGCGCTGGGCTGCGTCGGCTACTGGTTGCTCACCGGGGAGCTGGTTTTCCAGCAAGAGAATCCTGTTGCCATGATTGTGGATCACGTCAATGCGATGCCGGTCCCCCCCTCTCAAAGAACGGAAAATAATGTTCCTGAAGAATTGGATCGTATTATTCTCAAATGTCTGGAAAAGGATCCTGCCCAACGCTTCCAGACCGCCATGGAGCTTGCCGATGCGCTCTCCGCCTGTGCCCGACCGCAGGACTGGAGTCGTGAACATGCTGAGAGCTGGTGGAAGCTTCACTATCCCGATTCCTGAATTCTCTCCTTGCCAGCTGTGCTTCGATTCGATACCCTCCGCTGTGCCATTAGAGCTCGTAGCCGGGATTATTCATAGTCCCGGCCAAAGCAAGAAGGAGGACTTATGAGTCAAGGGAAGGGTCGGCAGGTCCTGTTTGTGCTGGTGGGGAGCATGATCTTTGTGGCCGGATGGCTCACCGGGCAACAACGGGCAACGACTGAGAAAACCACCGTTCATGCTGTTGCTTGGACCGTCGCTGAGGGGGCAACGGAACAAGGCCTTGCAGATTTCAAGAGAGCTACCGAAGAGTTGATCACTTCAATGCCAGGATTAAGAAGAGCATGGGTAGGGAAACTTCGGCAACCCTTAGTTGTGGGAGACATCACCCGCACCCATGGCCTGGTGTTGGAGTTCGATGATGTGAAAAGTAAGGAGGCCTATTCAAACCACCCCAGCCGGGTCCCCTGGGCTGCAGTTTGGAGCAAGGTGCGGGTGCCTCGATCGACGAACTTCGACGTTATTGGAGAATAGCTGGACCGGGTGGAAAATGGACGAACGACGGTTTTGTGACGAATCCAACACGACTAAGCCTGCAGTGTTGCGCTGCCACACCTGTGGAGAGCAGCAGACCTACCAGCTGCGCTGGCTGGTCCGCCAAAAGAAGAAGCATCTGCCTCAAGGGGCCGATGAGCAGGCTCGAAGCCGCTTTGCCAAGTTTCAGAGTTACATGGTGTTGATCGATGACGCTGTGGTGTGCGCAAATTCTCGCTGCCGTCGCAGGATTGAGGTCTCGGGCATGAAGACAACGGCCTACCTCTCCGATTAGATCAGCAGGACTTTTGTCTCAATCGAACCATTGAACGTAGTCGGCGGCGTCTCCAGGAAGGATTTGGGCCAAAAACAGGTGGAGTTTGTGCTGCTCTTCGGCTCTCAGGTGCAGGAACTCTAAAGCCACCAGGTTCAACCTTTTCCCATCTTGCCTCAAAGGTTGATATCGAACCACCCAACCCACAGCCTTGACCTGCTCGGAAGGAGATAAACGAAAGCTAATCTCCAGTCGATCCTTCAGTTTGAGTGGAAGAGTGGTATGAAAGGCCAGCCCTCCCACACTGACGTTTTCGGTCTTCGCCTCGGAGACTGTGTGTCCGATGAGTTGAGTTTCTGCGGCGTCGATGATCGTCAATGAGAAGGAGATCGGATAACACACTCGCTGGGCCTTTCTGCGCTGAACCGAGATCTCTTCACGGGGAATTGAGAGGGTCACCTGTCGCCCACAGGGGACGGATACGATCTCGATCTCAGCGTCGAAATAGTAGGCTGTTTCTTCATCCCAGTATTTGATTCGGACCTGATCTCCTTCTGAAAGGGGCCGCGTTGGAGGCGGACCCAGTAGTTCTAACTCGAGCTGTTTGGAAGTGATCTTGGTGATGGTGGCGGCAAGTGGGGAGGACGACTCCGACACAGGGGAAAGGGACACCGTCTTCTCCAGAAGAAGGTGGTGTTTCGAACCCGCGGTGGGGATCTCGGCAAATTTAAGATTGAGACCGTCAACTGATGTGCTAAACATTCCGCTTACTAGAGGTTGCATGCAGTGTAACCGCAACGGTACAAGCCATGCTGTGAGCCTCATCACCGACTAGCGCTTTTTCTGTTGCGCTTTCAGATCCTTGTCGAACTGCTTGACCAGCTTTTCGCAGGCCTTGTCAATGTCCTTCTCAGGATTCTTGATGGGTAGGGCTTTGGTGGCGATTCCCATCCAAACCGTCCGGTTCAGCAGGCAAGATCAAATCCACCAGTATTTTTGATCTGTGAGGGCCTTCACCCAGCACTATTCAATTGGGCCTGGCAATGGTGACCGTTGACTGCGATTGTCCGGATGAGGGGTTCTTTCGAAAAGCGAAGCAGCCCGAGGTGGAGAAGTCGAACTGTAAAAACCTTTGGAGTATAATAGAAGTTGGGAGGAGTCAGGCGCGACTTCTCTCCTCCGATGCAGAAGCGCCGACACATCCTCGTGTCACCGGCTCCTCCCACTGCTAAGCCTACTTTCACCGCCGCCAAGTGGCAAGTGAATTCTTTCAGCCCATGGGCCTGTCAGCTGGGTCGTACCTGCCGACTCACTTGAGCCTGTGGCTGTCCGTGTGACAAAATAGATTAAATCCCGAGGAAAATCTGACCGCGAAAGGGTTCCATGAGATATGTACTGCTGCTTGAACTTCTGACCCTCCTCACCCTCTTCACGATTCCAGGAAGCTGGGGAATGTGCTATGGAGAGGCCCTGAAGGATCTGGACCACGACGGGCTGGAGGATTCCTTCGAGCAAGAAATTCTGCTCCGTTTCCTGCCTGACTTCAGAGTGAGCAAAACGGAGTGTGCCGGTTTGCCGGCAGAGTTTCTACCCGACAGGCTGGAGCCGCAACCGGTGGCGCTAAACGGGACGATCTACGGGCAGGTGTTTCCGGTTTCACCCAACGGGATCTCAGGCAGTTCCCTGGAGGTTCATTACTATCACCTTTGGAGCCGAGATTGCGGTCGTTTCGGGCACGACCTGGACACCGAGCATGTATCGGTGCTGGTGCAGTCCGACAGTCCAAAGGCCCCCGCCAGTCGCTGGAAGGCTCTTTACTGGTATGCCGCAGCCCATGAAGGAACCCTCTGCGATGCAAGCAACGGCGCCAAGGCGACCGCTATCCCGGGCCGAGATCCGGCAGTGACCATCTGGATCTCCTCAGGCAAGCATGCCTCCTTCCTGACCGAGAATCTATGTCACAGAGTCGGGTGTGGCGGAGATCGGTGTGAGCGGATGATCCCCTTTTCCCCTGGCAAGATCATCAATCTGGGTGAGCCGGGAGCTCCTTTGAACGGAGCTGTCTGGATTGCATCCGGTTCCTGGCCGCTTGCTGAGAAGATGACAAGCGACTTCGACGATTCTGTACGCCTCAAATTGGAACGGTTGGAAAGAGAAGAAGTGACCTTTCTGAATGGGCCGCCGCCTCCATCCAAGGCTCTTCTTCTCGCCGGCAACAAGATCATCGGTGCGCTGGAAACGGGACTGTCTGAGACGGAGGCTGCCCTGTCCATCACCAGTCGTCAAACGGGGCGAAGCGTCAACCGGGGTCTGAGCGAAGCGGGCGGATCCCTGCAGCGCTCCCTTAAGAAAGTGGGGAAGTGGCTGGGAATCGGTTCTTAACCTGGTTGGTATCTCCGCAACTCTTCTCCTACGCAGCTGGGAGATGTATTTGAGAACTCCGCAGCTTCTTTTGATAAACAAAGGGTATGCCTTTCCTGAATAAGCACCAACAGAGCACCACCCTCAGGGCCATTCGCTGGTTTCTCATGGCCATTCTTCTCATGGGGTTACTGGGCACCGGTGTGGAGTTGCTCTTGTTGGAGCACACTGAGGGCTTTTGGCAATGGGTGCCACTCCTCCTGATCGCTATCGGCCTGATCGTGTTATCCTGGGGCCTGCTCTACCCGGGACGCCGCAACATCAGGCTGCTTCAGGGAACCATGATCCTCTTCGTGTTGAGTGGCCTGGTCGGGCTTATCCTGCACTATCAGGGGAATGCGGAGTTCGAACTGGAGATGTACCCTTCTCTGAAGGGGCTGGAGCTTTTTTGGGAGGCCATCCGGGGAGCAACGCCGACCCTTGCTCCGGGAACGATGATTCAACTCGGATTACTGGGATTGGCCTACACGATCCGGCACCCACAATTAGGTTCTTCGAAGATAAGGCCATCGGACGACAAAGGAAAATCATGATGAATCCAAATAACATACTTATGA
>JACZQQ010000138.1 GCA_022545645.1 Acidobacteriota bacterium
GGCCGGACGCATCAGGTCCATGACAAAGACGGGTGCTTCAGGTCGCGCAAACTGTTTGACTGTTTGCCAGAGCACCTGGGGATCTTGCAAATGGTGAAGCAGGCTGTTGCTGATCACCCCATCGTAACTCTTCTGCGGTAGCTCCCGCGTGGGCAGGGTGCAGTGAATGAGTTGAATTCGTTCTTCAAATCCCTCCCGGCAGACCGCCTCTTCCCCAAACCTCAACATGGCCTCGGATCCATCCACCCCGTGAATCCTGGACTGCGGATAGGCGCGTGCAAAGCGCAAAGAGATGTCGGCAGAACCGCAACCCAAATCAAGCACAGTACCGGCCGTAACCTTCCCCGGAAAAGACCTTGAGAACAGTTCTATGAAGCGGCTATGAGGTTCCTCAAAATCGGCTTCGGAATACGCTCGGGCCTGCTCTTGCCCCAGCATCAATTCCGGCTCAGGAGTACGGTTCATTCTTTCTCCATTTCACCCGGTGACCCTTCACTGCCTGATCTAAAGCTGGTTTCAGCTGGCTTGAAAAATGGCATGGACAATAGCCGGGGAAGCGACTGCCAGCTGCGCTCCCGAAAACTCTTCAGCCCGATGATCATCCCCTCATGCCCTTTGGCCGGCTGATCCTTATAGGTTCCCAGCACCCGGTCCCAGCAGGAGAGGTTGAAACCAAAGTTGGTATTATGCTCCGGTTTTTCCACCGAATGATGCACCCGGTGCATGTCCGGCGTGACGATGATCCAGCGCAGGACACGGTCCAGCGGCAGTGGGATGCGCGCATTGGCGTGGTTGAACATGGCCAGGGCATTGAGCACGACCTCAAAGATCAACACACCCAGGAGGGGAGGTCCCAGTACGGAGATCACCCCTAGCTTGATGAACATCGACAAAACGATCTCAATGGGATGGAATCGGGAGCCGCTGGTGACATCCAGGTCCAGATCGGCGTGATGGACCATATGCAGCCGCCACAGGGCTGGCAGAGCGTGAAACATGACGTGCTGGAAGTAGATGGCCAGATCCAGGACGACTATCGAGATCAAAACGGCGGACCAGTAGGGGACAGACACGACATTCAATACACCCCAACCCAAGTCCTTGACCATCGCGGCCATTCCCAGTGCCGCCGTGGGAAAAAGCAATCGTACAACGAGCGTATCCAAAACGACCAGGCTCAGGTTACCCAGCCAGCGCCTGCCTTTTCCGGTGGTGAGCTCACGACGGGACGCCAAGATCTCCCAGATGGCCATCAAACCGAAAATCCCGGCGAAAGAACCCAGGCGAATGACCGGCTCGTTGCTGATGATCCACTCCGTCATAGGGAGACCTCCTGCGGATGGGGGAAGAATATCATATGAAATTGGGGGACAGGGTAGTCTTCGATATCATATACGGGGACGTGCAAGAAATTCGGGGACAGACGACTCATTCCCCAATTTCGAAATTGGGGAATGAGTCGTCTGTCCCCGAATTTACATAGACATTTTACACGTCCCCTATTTAGGAAGATCTTATGATGAAGAAAACCAAACCAAGCAAGCCCTCACTGACCACCGTACGCTATGCCCTTCGCACCATTGTCTGGCCCAGAAGGAAACTGATTTTCTTGGGACTGATTCTCATCGTCCTCAATCGACTTGCCGGTTTAGTTCTGCCCGGCTCCAGCAAGTACGTGATTGACAATGCCATCAGCGACGGCGATCTCTCCCTCTTGAGGTTGATCCTTCTGATTGTGGCCGCTGCCATTCTCGTACAGGCCACGACGTCGTTCTTTTTGACTCGGCTTCTCAGTGTGGAAGCCCAACACTTGATTTCTCTTCTGCGAGCCAAGGTTCAGAAACACATCATCCAGCTGCCCGTCAGTTATTTTGACAACACCAAATCAGGGGAATTGGTCTCCCGGATCATGACCGATGTGGAAGGAGTTCGTAATCTGGTGGGAACCGGTCTGGTCCAGCTGGTGGGAGGGACGCTTACCGCCGTAGTCGCCTTTTTCCTGCTGATTAGAATCAATGCCCTCATGACCCTGTATGTGCTGGTCCCCCTTGCCGCTTTCGGCGTGGTTTCTCTGAAAGCGTTTGGCTACATCCGACCGGTTTTTCGAGAGCGTGGGCGCATTAACGCCGAGGTCACCGGTCGGCTTACCGAGTCACTCGGTGGGATCAGAGTCATCAAAGGCTTCAACGCGGAAGCCCACGAAGTTCGGGTCTTCGAACGGGGGGTGGAGCGGCTCTTCCAAAATGTGAAGAAGTCCTTGACGGCCACCAGTCTGGTGACCAGCTCAGCTTCCCTGCTGTTGGGTTTGGCTGCTGTCGCCATCATGGGCATTGGTGGCTCCATGATCATGGAGGGAGAAATGACTTTGGGTGACTTCTTCGCATTCACCCTGTACCTGGGCTTTCTGATCGCTCCCATCGTGCAAATGAGTAATATCGGCAGCCAGATGACCGAAGCCTTCGCTGGGCTGGACAGAACGGAAGAGATTCTCAACACCGCTCAAGAACATGACGACGACCAGAGGACCATCGTCCTCCAGGAGCTGACCGGAGACCTCTCCTTCGAGAACGTGTCCTTCTCCTACGACCAAGACACCGAGGTGCTCATCAACATCAGCTTCCAGGCCCCCGCCGGCACCGTCACCGCACTGGTGGGCAGTTCAGGTTCGGGGAAGACCACCATAGCCGGTCTTACCGCTTCCTTCATGAAGCCCAACTCCGGAGTGGTGAAAATCGACGGCCAGGATTTGTCCCGGGCGACTCTCGACAGCTATCGAAGTCAATTGGGCGTGGTTCTCCAGGACGATTTCCTGTTCGATGGAACCATCCGGGAAAACATCCTCTTCGGCAGGCCTGAAGCCAGCCAGGAAGAAATGGAAGAGGCCGTTAAAGCGGCCCATGTAAAGGAATTTACGGATCGCCTTGCCGACGGTGTGGAAACCCTGATCGGGGAGCGCGGCGTCAAACTCTCAGGCGGACAACGCCAGCGGGTCTCCATCGCTCGCGCCCTCCTGGCCAATCCCAGAATTCTTATCCTGGACGAGGCCACCTCCAATCTTGACACCGAAAGCGAAAGCTACATCCAGGAAAGTTTAAAGACCTTGATGAAGGGGCGAACCACACTCGTCATCGCCCACCGGTTGAGCACGATTCGCCAGGCTCATCAAATTCTGGTGATCGAAGAAGGTCGGATCGTGGAACGGGGAACCCATGATGAGCTGATCCAAAAGGAAGGCCGCTATCATCAGCTCTACACCTACCAGGCCAGGATCTGATGGCTCTCCGTTGAGGTGAAGGCTAAAAAGGAATCTTCCACTACCGTCTCGCCCAGATTTCCTCCGAATGAGGTCCTCTTCACGCCTGCGAACTCAGTCCAATTCAGCCCAGACTTTTCTGGGGTCCGGTGGGTTCCACCAGACGTCCTTTCCCAGGTCTCGAATCACCACTTGTGCGGCATTGTATCCCGGGGCCCCCGTGATGTTGCCGCCCGGATGAGTTCCAGCCCCGGTCAAGTACAGACGATCGATGGGAGCCTTGTACCCGGAGACCTGAGGCAGGGGCCGGTTAAAGCCGAGTTGCTCGGGAATCAGGGCACCCACGTGAAAATCGCCTTCCCGCATATTGATGAGATGGCGCTCCGTGTCAGGAGGTGTCTCCGGAAACTTGTAAATGATGTTATTGCCCTTGGGAGCTAAATTGGGAGCATACTCCGCCCAGCGGGCCAGGACCTTCTCGAGGTACTCATGCTTGATCTTTTCCCACTCTTCCGGACCCGCATCCTTGATGGAATAGGGAGCGAATTGCCAGGCCAAAAGGACGTGCTTTCCTTTCGGCGCTCGGGTGGGATCAAACAGGGTCGGGCAGCAACACTGTATGCCGATGTTCTCCGTGGGCTTTCCTTCAATAACCCCGGTGAGGTGATCCAGCACGGCCTCGGGAGACTCATAACCCACACACGTGTTGAAGGCCTGGTTGATCATGGGATCCCACTTGGAAGCGGTGTAGTTGGGGGCTTCATGAGTGCCTGCGTGCAGGGCAAAGAGCACACCGAAGCTCTTGCCGGAAATACCGTACTTGTAGTTTTTGATCCCTTCCACGATGGCACTATCCAGATGTTTCTCCCCAATGAACTGTAGAAACGTCTGGGTGGGATCCACACTGCTGACAACGCACTTTTTGGCCATGAACTTGCGGCCGTCAGAGGTCTCGACTCCCGCCGCTCTTCCGTTTTTAATGATGATCTCACCCACTTCTGTGGCCGGGAAAATGACGCCGCCATGGCGAATAACCATCAAGCCGAGAGCATGAGTCAACTGGCGGGCGCCTCCTCGGGGCATCATGGCCTTGTTTCCCATCACCGTCATGGCCACAATAGCGAAACCGGTGTTTTTCACCGTGGGCACCGGCAGGTAGCCCCTGACCGAAAAGAGGAAGAGATAGAAGGCCCGCAGGGCTTCGTCCTCGAATAATTCGTGAACCATTTCATAGGCGCTTTTCTTGTTCAGCTCCAGGAACTCCCGACCGACCTTGCTCTTTTTCATCAGCTCATGTTCTTCGTCAGGAGGAATAGGAGGGGAGTAATCTCTCACGAACCAGATTTTGCGGCCCATATCCGCGTACTCGTGGTAGATTTTAAAATAATTCTCGGCATCCTTTTTAGAGAACCGCTCGATGGATTTTTTAGTGATGTTGGGGTCCGCATGAACGATCAGGCAGCGGCCGTCACTTAAAGGCATACCATTGTTCACCTGGGGGTAAATGTATTCCAGACCATATTGATCCAGTTCCAAATCGCTGTACCAGGGGAGATTCGGAATATTCCGGTGGAACTGGGAATGGTATTCGTGGACAAAACCGGGGTGAAACGGACTTGGAAACGTACCGGCTCCTCCACCGATAAAAGCAGTTCTTTCCAAGACCGCCACCTTTAAACCCGATTTAGCCAGGTATCCGGCCAGAACCAAGGCGTTGTGGCCAGCGCCGATGATGACGCTGTCAAACTCATAGTTCTTCATGAAAATTCACCTCCCAAAGAATGGTTTCTTGCCTGTGCAGGCTGGGGGAATCGTTGCAACAGCCGACTTCGAACTTGCGTCACGAGCGCGAGAGTTTAGCATATCTTTTTACAAAGACAAACTAGATTTTGCCTAGAACCAAAACTGAATAACGAGAGTTTTGACCGATGGAAATTCCGATCGGACCCTTGGGAGAAAGCGACGGGACGACGACCATCACCGATTTTCCTGCTTTCAGAAAATGCGGTTAGTGTGGTTGTGGGGAAACGCGCCTGATTGAACGTGTGGGGGGATCGTAGGCGCCGCGGATCCCCTTTTGTCTCGCCGCGTGGGCTCGGAAACGGATTGGACCGTTCAATATCGAATGAATCGACACACTGCCTTTACAGGCGGTTACAGCCACTTCTTCCCGGGGCCGTTTATCGAAGAATCTGGAGCCGCCGAGGGTATCCATTTGGCATATATAATGATTCAATATACCTTTTCAAGAGATCCTTGACCGATGGCACATCCAATTGAGCCCTTAGATAAGAGCCCGGAGACGACGCTTACCCATTTTCCTGCTTTCGGAATATGCGGTTGGAGTGGTTCCGGGAAAACGAGCCTCATCGAGAGTGTGGTTCCACACCTTTGCAAAAAAGGGCTCAAGGTGGCGGTGCTCAAACACACCGACCACGAAATCCAGGTGGACCATCCTGGAAAGGACAGTGATCGACTCTTCCGTTCCGGGGCCGATGTTTTTCTACAAGGGTCGCAGGAAGGATTAATGAGGTCGCGAGACGGGATTCACTTGAGTCTGGCGGCCACTCTCAGTTCACTCCCCCTGAAGTACGATCTGGTGCTGGTGGAAGGCCACAAGAATTTTCCGCTCCCCAAGGTGTGGCTGCAGGACCCGGCTCAAAACCCCGCTCCCACCAAGCTCGAAGGGATTGTTGCGACCCTGCCCCCGGGCTCAGGCCGCCTCGAGTCCTTCCTCTCGATTGTGGATGATTGGCTCGCCCAACTATGGCTCAGGACGCCTGTTCTGGGATGTGTCCTGATTGGTGGTCAAAGCAGCCGCATGGGTCATCCCAAACACATGATCCAAAAGAATGGAAGAACCTGGATTGAACGAACCGTGGAAGTGCTGGATCAACTGACTTCCCGGGTCATTGTTGCAGGAACGGGTGCTCTGCCAGAAAGCGTGAGAGACTGTGATCGTCTGGTGGATGTACCGAATGTCCGTGGGCCCATGGCTGGGATTCTGGCGGCATTGCGATGGGCCCCACATGCCTCCTGGTTGGTGACTGCCTGCGACCTGCCGCTGCTCTCCTTACCTGCTTTAGAATGGCTCCTCTCCACCCGTGCTCCAGGAGTCTGGGCTACGCTTCCCCGACTCAAAGGACCCGAGGATGGAATCGAACCTCTTCTGGCTCACTACGACTTCCGATCTCGTCTCCCGCTGGAACACTTAGCCTCCGAAGGCGATTTTTCCCTTTCTCGCTTGGCCACCCATCCCAAGATCATCATGCCCTCACCTCCCTCCTCTCTGGTCACCGCCTGGCAGGATGTCGACACTCCCGCCCAACTCGAACAGGGGAGCTGAGACTTCCCTGGAGAGTGTCGATGAAGACCTGTAGGCGCACGGGTGGCTCGCCCGAACGGTCAGGATTGCAAAGACTCCGGAAGGTGGGAGGCACCGGCAGGGCGGGAATCATTTCCTCGCTGCAGTAGAGAATTGATGCATGATCCCGGCTAGGCCTGCGCGGCAGAACGGATCATGAAGGAACCGCAACTCTCACTTCTTGCTCCTCCAGGACTTCTTGAAAGAGAGAGACTAGTCTGGTGCGATAAATACTATCCCAAAGATGGCTGCTTTTCGTCCTGCGGAAAAACCTGTGGGATTTTCCTTCGAAAACAAAACCCACAATCTTGGCAGCTATTTCAGCCGGGGTATCCTGCAAGTCGAAATAGCAAACATCTTCCTTGGCCAACTCTGTAAATGGGGCGATCTTTGAGCACACAATGGGTAGTCTGGTCAGTGCGGCTTCCAATAAAGGCAGACCGAAACCC
>JACZQQ010000139.1 GCA_022545645.1 Acidobacteriota bacterium
AGGAGCCTGCCGCTGCCCAGGAAGACGCAGCCACTGAGCCTGCTCTTGAGGGAGCGAAGGAGGGAGAACCGCCAACCAAGAAAAGCGCAGAAGAAAAGAAAGCTCCTGCTCAGGAAAGTACACCGACAGAGTCTCCTGCGGTGGTGAACAAGGAGAAAGGTAAGCTCAAACTCCAGATTCGAGAGCTGAAATCACAGCGCCATGCAGCCCTGGATGCCCACGATCATGTCCTACTGAAGTCGATTCGGCGCAGGATCCGCACTCTCAAGCGTAAGGTCCGCAGATTAGCGGCATGACCTGCCTCACTTGAAAATGTCTTTGGGAATCATCCCGTGGATTCCCTTGGTTCGGTCCACATTCTGAGTCACGTGATAATCCACGGCCAGACTGGCCAGCATGAAGGCCTCGTTACGATCCAGATGAGGAAAGCGCTCGACAATGAAGTCGATGGTTTCTCTCACGGCGATCTTCATGGCTTCATCCAGATCTTCATGCAGCCCCATCACCATCCAATGAGTGGGTGTTTCGGCCCGGGGCCACTTGAGCTTCATGTCCTTGCGAACGAAGAACTGAAAGCGCCCCCGCAACCCGGTCTCCAGGGCGTTGATGGAAACCTCCCCATGTCCCTGTACGCCATGGCCATCCCCTGCTGAAAAGAGGGCCCCTTTGGTGTGTACCGGAATGTATAGGATACTCCCGGTTCCCAGGTCCTTATTGTCCAGATTTCCTGCGTAATCCCCTGGAGGGACGGTGCTGATGCGTCCAGCCGCCGCCGCCGGAGCCACGCCCATGGAGCCGAAAAAAGGATTGTTCATGGGAATCACCACTCTTTCAGCAGCTTGAGTGGTCTTATTCTCGAGGTCAATGCGCAGAATCCTCTCCCAGCGCTCAAATTCTCCGGGCAGGGTTCCTCCTCGAGAGCTGAGGCGGCTGTAACCAAAGGTATAGGCCAGCTCCACTTCCAGAATACGCACTTCCAGGACGTCGCCGGGTTCGGCTCCGTTGATGTAGACCGGACCCACCATGATGTGAGGTCCCGGACCCTTATCCGTTACCTCGCGATAGATGCGACGGTAGCCCTCGGACATCTCCTCAGCGGGGATCCCCCACTTTTCCATGTCGATGGGATCCAGCCGAGGAACATCCTCTATGATGACGATGTCTCCCGGATTGACCCGGATCACCGGCTCCAGTTCGGCGCTGAAATATCCCCAGTGGATATTTTCAGGACTGGCTTTGAGTTCGTATGTCTTCTGGGCCTGAAGGACTCCCACAAACGAATTTAAGCTCAAGAATCCGAAAGTGGCTGAAATCACAATGAGAATCGCCAGATGTTTTCGACCCATGAAACCTCCTTAGATTGCAACTTTAGATAGAAACTTTTGTAGAGTGTAGATCGTTACCCGGTGAGAAGGCAAACTCTACTCACACTTCTTTATCCGAGCCTGCCTGGCCATTTCACTCACCGTTCTCGGGCAACTGTTGGAGGAAATAGAGGCCAATCAGCGGGCCTACGCCCAGAAAGGTCAAGGCCCATCTCCAGCCCAGGATCTCGGCCATCCAGGGAGTCAGCTGAATGGAAATCACTGTGATGGCAAAGCCGAGACCATTTTGAACCGTCAACGCCGTTCCCGTGTACTGGGGAGGACAGTATCTTACAGCCAGGGCAGAAAATTGGGGTGAGTCCGAGACCACGAAAAATCCCCAGATGAGAAGCAGCGCCACCAGGAGCCCGGAATTCAGTTCATAGAGGACTCCCGAAGTGAAACAGAGGATGCAGCTCACCATCAAGGAGAATTTCGCCACCTTCTTTTCTCCGATCCGCCTTGAAACCCATCCTCCCAGGATGCAACCCAATGAGCCGGTTCCGATGATCAGGAAGGCAAGTAAGGAGAGCCCTGTACCGGTAGAGAGATCGTCCCCTTGAAAACGAGCACCCAGATAAAAAATGATCATCGACCAGAAGGCGTAGAGTTCCCACATATGGCCGAAGTACCCGAAGGCCGTTCTACGGAAAGGAAGATGAGCAAACACCCTCCATAACATCCTGGCATCAAAGGGCGCCCGAGCCTTGAGAAAAGGACCGTCGGAAAGGGCCAGCAGCACCAGACATCCCCCGGCTAAGGCCAATATCGAAGCTGTTCCTGCCAAAGTCCTCCAATCGAACTGGGAGCCGAGGGTTTGAATAAGATAAGGAAAAGCCGTTCCCAGGGTCAGGGCACCCACCAGAATACCCAGCCGCCATCCCAGCTGTGACCGAAACCAGGAAGCGACCAGTTTCATACCCACCGGATAAATTCCGGCCAGGGTCACGCCCGTTAGGGCCCGAAAGGCGAATGCCGTTGGGAGCCCGTCGGCAATCAGGGCAAAAGCCGCGTTGAATGCCGCTCCCAGTAAAGCGGATACAAAAAAGACCCGGCGAGGGTTAAAGACGTCGGCCAGGTTGAAGAATGCGTAGAGAAACGTTCCCGCTATGAATCCCAGCTGAACCGAGATGGTCAGCCAGGCACTCTCCGTGGAGGTAAGGCGCCAGGAGTGAATTAAATCGGGCGCGGCTGCGGTTCCGGAAAACCATGTTGAGGAAGTCAGGAACACAGCCGTCGAGACCAGGACGAGTGCCCGATTCCCTTCTCGGCTCACTTGTTCTGAGGCCGAGGTCGGTTCGCTCACTCGAGGAACGGTCCCTTCAGTGCTTTCATCCTGAGAACGTATAGCACCAAGCTTCACCTTCCAGAACCGTTTCCTCACTTTCTCGAGTCACCTTGATCTTCAACTGGGTGACCGGCTTGCTCTCGTGGACACTGAGAATCTCCGCTTCAGCGGTAATCGTATCTCCGATGAAGACGGGAGCGGTGAATTTCCAGTTCTGACTCAGGAAAACGCTCCCTGGACCCGGCATATCCATGGCCACCAGGGCATGAAGAAGTCCGGTGGTCAGACCTTCCTGAACAAGCTGTGGTGTTGTCCGTTAAAGACGTCCGCGCTAAAGTCGCTCTAGCCCGCCTGTGAAGATGGCCGGTACTGTTCTTCGGTCACTTTTTCCATCCACTCTGCCGAGCCCCCGAGGTTGACCGCCAGGTGGCTCATCGACTCGTCCGGGCAGGCGCCATGCCAGTGCTTCTCACCGGCAGCGATGTGAACCGCATCCCCAGGTCCAATCTCCAATACATCCTCCCCTTCCTTTTGAACCAGACCTCTTCCCTCCTCCACAAAGAGCATCTGCACTCCAGTGTGCAGATGCCAGACGGTCCGTCCGCCGGGCGGAAAGGTGACTCGATACACTCGCAGTCCTTCATCCTGGTTCTCCTCCAGGACAATACCGGCCAGGACCTCTCCAGTGAAATGGTCAGGATCAACGGGTTCCAGGGTGATTTTCGGGTGCAGTTTCATCCTTTTTCCTTATTGTTAGGAGTCGGGTAGCTCCATAGGGTTATCAGCACTGCCCCCATAGATCTGGGGGACCTTGGAGCCCATGGGTCTTAAGTAGGTGGACAACTGTCCTCGGTGATGCACCGTATGGCGAATCATGAACGACAAAAATCCAATGGCCGGTAAATTAAAGATACCCAGGAGGGACACTTCCTGGGTCAGCTGCTCCCCGGAGAGAGACTTCACCTGCTCCATTAATGCCGGCATTTTTTCGTTATACAGGTTAATGGCGTCGGCTACCGACTTCACTTCGGAGTCCTCACCCTGGGGTGGCATGGGACCAAATTGACCGTCGATCACCGCCTGGAGAAACCACACGTCTTCCAAAGACATATGGCGTGCGAGTTCCAGGGCGCTCATGGACTTCGAATGGGGCCTGTAGTCGCGCTCTTCTTCAGGAACAGCCTTGAAAACTCTCACGTTAATCTCGACTTCCTGGGCAACGATAGGAATGAAAAATTCGGCCATGGCTTTGGCGTTTTCTGGATTCATGAGTCTCTCCTCCTGACGGCTCTTTGGCTGGTTATTTTCCTTCTAAAGAATGAGGAGTATACGACTGTGGTCAGGAAGGATGCAATAGGTCCGGACTGGGAGGATAGACTCACCCTGTGCTAGTCACTCCCGGCTGGAGAAGCCCCATGCGGTCAAGCAGGTCCTGGAAGCGGGGGTCGGAACGAAGGGAATCAAAGACGGGCTCACAGGGCAGATAGACGAGGTTGCTGTCTCTGGCTTTATATCCTTGCTCCAGGAGTTCAAAGGCCTTCTCCGGGTCTCCTGATTCGTTGTAGACGGAAGCCAAAGGAATGCGGGAAACATACTCCGTTTTTGACATCTCCATGAGTGCGTCAAAGATTTCCAACCCCTTGTCACGGTCTCCCATTCGGAAGTAGGTTGCGGCAAGATACAGCATTGCTCCCTTTGGATCCTCCGACAGCTCCTTCAACTTTTCGAAGGCTGCGATCGCCTCCGGGTACATCTCCTGCAAGATGTAGGTCAGACCCAGATCAAAGTAGGCTCCAGCGAACTGGGAGTTCAGCTCAAGGGTGCGCCGGCACTGAGCCGTGGCTTCCTCGAATCGGCGGGAGAAGTGCAAAATCCGGCCCACGGCTGTGCTGATAATGGGTGATAGCGGATCCAACTCGTGAGCCCGTTTAATTTCAACAAGGGCCTCGTCGAGTCGATTGAGCGAGGCCAGGAGCATGGCAAATTGATGATGGCCGGTGGCAAAACCGTCGTTGAGTTCAATGGCGCGGCGAAATTCTTTCTCGGCCTGTTTCCAGTCCCAATCCAATCGGTAGTGTACAAGCGCCAGAGCCACGTGGGCTTCCGCACATGATTCATCCAGTGCAATAGCTCTACGCGCAGCATCTTTGGCCTTGGAGTGGGTATCGGAATGGGCTGTTTCACCCAGAAGCAGCGGGCAGTCCAGATTCAGCAGAATGTAAGCTTCGGCAAGCCCCGCGTGAGGCAGGGCGTAGCCATCGTCTTCAGCCGCCGCCTTCTCTAAACACTCGACGGCCTTGAGAAGACTGGGCTCGGTTCGTTGATTGAGATGATAGCGACCCTTCAGGTACATATTGTAAGCTTCCAGGTTTTCCGTATAGCGCTTGATCAAGGGCTGCTGTGAGTCCATTTCCAACCCGAGACGCAGCTTGTCCACAATCTTGCGGGCGATTTCGTCCTGGAGATCGAAGATGTCCTCCATTTCCCGGTCGTAGCGCTCGGACCAAAGATGATAGCCATCGGCTATATTGATGAGCTGGGCGGTAATGCGCAGGCGTTTTCCCGCTTTTCGCACACTCCCTTCAAGTACCGTGTCCACCTTCAGTTCCCTTCCGATCTGGGAAATGCTTTCATGTCCGCCCTTGAAGCTGAAGGCCGATGTCCGTGAGGCCACTCGCAACCCTTTGAGCTGAGTGAGCGCATTGATCAGCTCCTCCGCTAAACCATCACTGAAATATTCGTTCTCGGGATCGGGACTCATGTTGATAAACGGGAGAACGGCAATCGAGGGTTGTGCCTTCACCTTTGGTGGGGTGCTGGTAGTCCATTGCGAATGAGAGTTTCCACCCTGTTTCAGCCGGGTCAAGTCCTCCAGTAACTCTTTGGCGGATTGGTAGCGTACCTCCCGGTCCTTTTCCAGTGCTTTTTGAATGACTCGTCCCAACCAATCCGGCAATTCCGGATTCAACTTCTCGGGCAAAACGGGTGCTTCATTGAGGATTTTTTGGAACACGGCTCCCAGGTCCTGGCCCTGAAAGGGCATATGGTCGGTAGCCATCTCGTAAAGCAGTACGCCGAAGGAAAAGATGTCGCTTCGGGCATCCAGTTCCTTATCCAGAAGCTGCTCGGGGGACATGTAGTAGGGGGTTCCCACGCCAATACCCGGAGCGGTCAGGGGCCCCTCGACTTGAGTGTCCAATTCCGCTGGAGAGCCGTAGGGGCCCTCCTCAACCAATTTTGCCAAGCCGAAGTCCAGGAGCTTGATGGGACCACTCTCGGTGACAAATACATTGTCGGGTTTGATGTCGCGGTGGATGATCCCCTTATCATGGGCGGCATTCAATGCACTGGAGATCTGAATGCTCCATTCGATGAGATGATCCTTGTCCAGAGGCCCACTTCCAAGATATTTCCTGAGGGTGTGGCCTTTGAGAAACTGCATGACAATGAAGGGCTGTCCGTCCTGTTCTCCAATGTCGTGGATGGTGCAAATGTTGGGGTGATCGAGTGCCGAAGCCGCGCGCGCTTCTCTCTGAAACCGTTCCAAAGCCTGGCGGTTCTGCGCTAATTCGCCGGGAAGGAACTTCAAAGCCACATTTCGGCCCAGCCGAGTGTCTTGAGCCTTATAGACCACACCCATTCCTCCACTACCGAGTTTCTCCAGAATCTTGTAGTGAGAGAAGGTCTGTCCGATCATAACGTTATCGTTTCCTGGGCAGCGGAAGGATCATGGGTGCTATCTGTCCCTCTCCAACAGGATTTTGCTCAATTCCCTGCATGGCTCCTGGAAGTATTGGGTGTCGTGTTTTGCCTCTAAATCCTAGAACTTTAGGGCCTGCAAATCAAATCACCGAAAAAGAAGTCAAGAGATGGTCATTCTTAGGCTACTGGACTGCTTGTTGTCATATAAGCCGGCGTCTGAGGCGACTAATAACCTGAACATGACACATAACCAAGGAGGATTAAGATGAAAAAACTCGTAACCTTAGCTACAACGTTTGCTCTTTCCTTTGGATTGATGGGAAGCATGGTTCGGGCCGATAGCGACGGGGATCAGGATCGATCCAATACCCGCAGGGTGGCTCGTCATCAACGCGTGGAGCGAGAGAGACTGGAAAGACATCACCGTAAGGAACGACGGCGCGCCAAGGAAAGTGACATCAACCGGCGTCGCGTGGCCAATCATCAGGCCAAGGAGCGCAAGCGGCTTCAGGAACATCAGGATCAGGAGCGAAGGCGCCTGAACCAGTAGTTCCACCCCATTCCCCTCAAGTGGGTGGTCCTCCCGTGGCCACCCACCCCCTTCTTCCTATCCATTGACGCGTTTACGGCTTCTGGCGGTAAGGGGTGTTTTTGAGATGTCGCTCGGCTAAGATAGCAGCGAGGTAACACCCATGAG
>JACZQQ010000140.1 GCA_022545645.1 Acidobacteriota bacterium
TAAAATGGCCGTGTTGATAGCTTCCTTCTTCGAGAGCCTTTCCACCGCAAAGAAGCCGGGCACCTTCCTTCTGGCCTATCGCTAGCCATTGAAGGATCGATTCTTTCTGCTTTTCGCTCACTACCGGGCCCATTTCGATTTCAGAGTCCAGTCCGTTCCCAACACGCAGTTTCCGGGTACGCTCAACCAAGTTGGAAACGAATTTTTGGTACACATTTTTGTGAACGATCACCCGGCTCGAGGCCGTGCATCGTTGTCCGCTGGTGCCAAAGCCGCCCCAAAGCGCACCATCGACGGCCAGCTCCAGGTTGGCATCCTCCATCACCAGGATGGCGTTCTTTCCGCCCATTTCCAGGTTGCACTTCTTGAAGTCACGAGCACACGTTTGTGCGACAATTCTTCCCGTAGAGGTGGATCCGGTGAAGGAAACAACCCTCACATCCTTGTGTTCAACCACTGCGCTTCCGGCTTGAGATCCGCTTCCGGTGACCAGATTAGCAACGCCTTTGGGTAAACCTGCCTCCTCGAACGCTTCCATGAAATGCACGGCAGTGAGGGCGGCATCGGAAGCCGGCTTGAACACGCAAGTGTTTCCACACACTAAGGCCGGAAGCATCTTCCAGCTTGGAATGGCGATGGGAAAGTTCCAGGGTGAGATGATTCCGCAGACGCCGACAGGCATGCGCACACTCATGTTGAATTTATCACGCAGTTCTGAGGGTGTGGTGTGACCGTACATCCGCCGACCTTCTCCGGCCATCCAATAGGCCATGTCGATGGCCTCTTGAACGTCTCCTCGTGTCTCCAGCAAAATCTTTCCCATCTCCCGGGTCATGTCGCAAGCGATTTCCTCTTTGCGATGAGTCAGGATCTCCCCTAATCGGAAAAGGATTTCACCTCGTTTGGGTGCAGGAGTTAACCTCCACTGGGAGTAGGCCTCACAGGCGGCTGCTACTGCCTTCTCGACGTCCTCTGATGTGGACTCTTGAAAGGATCCAACCAGCTCACGGTGGTCAGCAGGATTGTGATTGTCAAAGGTGTTCCCGGAAGAGGATTGAACCCATTCACCGGCAATCAGATTCTTGTAAGCTTTGGCCTTGGCCATAGGCTTCTTATTGTATTGAAGCTAGTGGGGCAGCTTAAACTGTTTACGGGAGCTGCCCCCCGGCTTGGGTTCGAAAAGGTTGGGGCTCCTAAGGCTTCTTGAATGAAGTATAAGCGATATTGAGTCTCCGTTCCTGCGGGCTTTGCCAAATAACACGCAGTACAATACCCGAATCGGTACTCATGGCGTTGATCGTATCGTACAGATTTTGGGCGGTGGTCACGGCCACGCCATTCACATGCGTGATGACCTGACTAGGGGCTAATCCGCTTTCATCGGCCAAGCTTCCGGGAGCTACGTCACGGATCAGGACTCCTCTTTCGTCTCCCAGATTCAGTCTTTCTGCATCCTGTGCGGTGAGTGTTTCGAATTCCAGACCGATCTCTTTCTCTCGTTCCTCTTTTCTTCGCTGCTCGAAAGAAAGCCCTTCATTTTCGGCTTGTTCACGCTGGTCATACGTTCTTTCCGCCAAGGTTACGGTTAGATTAAGGACCTCACCCTTGCGAACCACGGCTACGGGAACTTTTTCCCCGGGAGGAGTATAGGCCACGGCCACCCGCAGATCGTTAAGACTTTCTATCTCCCGGTCTCCAAACTTGACAATCACGTCTTCGGCACGGATGCCGGCCAGGTAGGCGGGGCCGGTTTCAGCAGGATCGCCCTTTTCGTCAATGAGCTGGGTGATGAGAACGCCGTCTCCGTCCTTCACTCCCTCGGGATCATCCCCGGCAAAGCCAAAGAATTCGGTCAATTCCGCGGTCAATGGATAGGTGTTCATGGAAACACCCAGCCAGCCTCGCTCAATTTTTCCTTTGGTCACGATCTGGTTGTAAGAATTGATAAAGACTGAGGAGGGAATGGAGAAGCCCACCCCCTGAGATCCACCGCTTCGGGTGAGAATCAAGGTATTGATCCCGATCACCTCGCCGCGCATATTGACCAGCGGGCCGCCACTGTTCCCTGGATTGATGGCCGCGTCGGTCTGGATGTAGTCTCCAAAGATCGTAGAGTTGGGAAGCACACGGCCCGTGGCCGAAACGATCCCCGAGGTGACGGTTTGACCGACGCCGAAAGGGTTGCCGATGGCCAGTACCCAATCGCCCACTTGCATCTTGGAGGTATCCCCCACCTTGGCGAAGGGTAAGGGTTCAGGTGCATCGATCTGTAAAACTCCAAGATCCGACTCAGGATCTCCACCCACGATGCGGGCCAGGTAAGTCTCTCCGCTGGACAGTTTCACCGTGATTTTGTCGGCAATTTTCCGGACACCCTGCCGGTTCTCCGAGGTGGCCACCACGTGGTAATTGGTGAGAACATATCCACTGCTGTCCACGATCACTCCGGAGCCCAGACTGGTCGTTTTCCTCTCCTGAGGAACCATGGGCCCGAAAAAACGCTGCCAGAAATCGTCTCCGAAAAAATCTCGCAGGTCATCCGGAGATCCTCTCTCAGCCGGAGCACTGGTGCGAATCACCGCGGTGGTGCTGATGTTGACAACGGCAGGATTCACTGTCTTGGCAACACGGGAAAATCCTTCCGCTATGGATGCCTTCGCATCCAGCACCAACGGTGATCCCTCAGCTTGAACTTTCAGGAGAGCCACCGGTTCCCTGTCCTCTTCAGCACTCAGCACCCGGTCAGAAACCAGCGTCCCGATGGTGATCCCCAGCAGCAGAGTCGTCAAAAGCGCCAGGAAAGTAATGCCCTTTTTAGATGTAAAGAACTGCTTCATATCGGCCATCCAAACCTCCACCCTAATCTCATATGTGTCAGGTAATTGTTCTCTAATCTCATCATTGTTCTCGCTCTACCTTACGCCAGATTGGAACAAGCGTTCCTCATTTATGACTTTATCACAGGCCCACAGTGGGCTTCTAGCCAGGATTGTGTATAGGTTCAGTAGAGAGGCTAACCAGGATTGTGTCGGGAAAAGTAGTCTCGGGTCGCTGCCATCACCTTGGGAGCCAGCAGTAAAACGGCCAGCATATTCGGGAGAGCCATCAGTGCAAAAGTCGTATCGATGAGATTGACCACCATACTTGCACTCCAAACAGCTCCTACGAAGAGCATCACGAGATAAAAGAATTCATAAATTCGACCGTTTTCTGGGCCGAAGAGGTAGCTGAAGGACTTTCTGCCATAGTAGGAATAGCTGAACATCGTGGAGATGCCAAAAAGCAGGACAATGACAACCAGGGCCACTTTACCGAAGTCCCCCATAGCCGCTTCAAAAGCCTGGGTGGTGAGAGAAACCCCCTGGATTTCTTCGCCTCGCCAGTTTCCACTGGATAAAATCACAAAGGCAGTCAGAGAACACACCACAATGGTGTCGATGAAGGGACCGATCATGGCCACTAATCCTTCTCGGACGGGTTCGGTCGTTTTAGCTGCGCCATGGGCCATAGGGGCGGTTCCGATTCCCGCCTCATTGGAGAAGGCCGCTCTCTTGATACCCGTCTGGATGACGGTCATCACCGAAATGCCGGCGACTCCCCCCGCTGCTGCGGTTCCGGTGAAGGCATCATGAACAATCTGGGCGAAGATTTGAGGAACCAGCGGGTAATGAACGATGACCACATAAAGGGAGGCCAGTAGATACAGGAAACACATGAGCGGAACCAAACGGCTGGCCACCTTGGCGATTCTCTTGACCCCACCCAGGATGACCACAGCCACTAACACCGTTAACACCAGGCCGGTGAGCCAGGATTGTACGCCGTAAGCGTCCGTCAGAATCTCCGCCACTTGATTGGCCTGAAACATGGCCAGGCAACCGATGGTCCCGCAGACACTGAAGAAAATGGCCAGGAAACGGAATTTGCGGCCCAACCCCAGTTCCATGTAGTACATGGGCCCGCCCTGAATGTTCCCCTGACTGTCTGTACCTCGATACATTACAGCCAAGGTGCAACTGAAAAACTTGGTGGCCATCCCCACAAGAGCGGCCATCCACATCCAAAAAACCGCACCTGGTCCACCCTGGGTAATGGCGATGGCGACTCCCCCGATATTCCCCATGCCGATGGTGGCGGACAGGGAGGTGCTCAAAGCCTGGAAGTGGCTGATGTCTCCTGGATCCCCTTCCCGATCGAATTTCCCCTGCAGAATTTCAAGGGCGTGTCTCGCACCTGACAAGGGGAGAAACCGGGAATAGAGGGTCAGTAGGGTGCCGCCCCCCAGTAACAGTATGAGCAGGGGAGTCCCCCAGGCGTAATCTACGGCTACAGATAAAATCCTATCGAGAGTCTGCATCGTATTTATGAAAGTGAGTGCTAAATTAGACTAGCTTTAACTTGGCATAGCTCTGCAACAGTCTTTTGATTCCCAGGCCCGGAAATTGTACGGTGATCTTCAAATCATCGCCGGTCTCCTGAACTCCCAGAATTTTCCCGTAACCAAACTTCTCATGCACGATCCGGGCGCCGGAAACAAATTTGCTATTCGAGGACGTCCCTTTCTGGGAGAGTTTGCTTAAGAACCCACGAACGCTTTCAGCCGAGTCGTAAGTCTTTATTCCAATATTTCCAGCACGCTTGCGCTGGAGGTATACTCCCGAACCAGAAGTGGGCTGGGCCGATTCGCGCACCGAGAACGGGTCTGAAGAGATGCTGATCAGATGTTCCGGAATCTCCTGTAAAAATCGGCTGGGATCATTCATTTCTTCCCCTTCCCGACCGAAGAATCGACGACGACGGGAATAGGTGAGGTGGATTTTCTTCTGGGCGCGGGTCAGCCCTACATAGCAGAGACGACGTTCCTCCTCCAGGTCATCCTCAGCCACCGATCGACTGTGGGGAAAGAGCCCTTCTTCACAGCCGACCATAAAAACAATGGGAAACTCAAGGCCCTTGGCATTGTGTAAGGTCATCAGGCTGACCGAGGCCGATTCGTCGTAATCGTCCGCCTCGGAACGCAAAGCTGCATGGTCGAGGAATTCCTGAAGGGTGTCTCCTCGCTCAACATTCTCTCGAGCCAACATGATCAGCTCTTCCAGATTGAGAATTCGATTATGAGCGTCTTCCGAATCCTCGTTCTTGAATGCTGTGATCAAGCCGGCGGCCTCAATCGTCTTTTCCAACAATAAATGGAGAGGGAGTTCCAGAAAGTTCTGACAATGGTCGATGAGACTCAAAAAGGGCTGCAGCACCCGGTGAGCTCGACCCGGAAAGGTGTTCTCTTCCAGACCTTCGTTAAGGGCGCGCCACAGAGAGATTGTCTCCTCACGGGCTCTTTGATGAAGATGATCCAACGTTACTTGCCCGATCCCTCGTGGGGGCTGATTGATAATCCTCAAAAAGGATACGTTATCATCAGGATTGACCACGAGACGCAGGTAAGCGAGTGCATCCTTGATCTCTTTCCGGTGATAGAAACTGACCCCTCCAATCAGTTTGTAGGGAATCTTGAGGCGTCTCAAGGCTTCTTCGAATTGCCGGGATTGGAAATTGGTCCGATATAAAACAGCGATCCCCTTTTCTCCCTGCCGAAGGTACTCAGAGATCCTGTGTGATACATAGGCAGCCTCGGTTTTGGCGTTGGATGCCGCGAGGAGATCGATGAGGGGACCGGCTCGTTGATCCGTCCACAGGACCTTTCCCTTACGATTGACGTTGTTGGAAACCAGGCTGCTGGCAGCGTCGAGAATGTTCTGGGTCGAACGGTAGTTTTGTTCGAGTTTGATGATTTTGGCACCGGGGAAATCCGCTTCAAAGCGGAGAATATTTTTAATGTCAGAGCCTCGAAAACCATAGATGGACTGGTCTTCGTCCCCGACAGCGGTAATGTTCTGGTGAACCTCGGTCAGATTTCGGATCAAATCATACTGAGGACGATTGGTATCCTGATACTCGTCAATCAGGATATGACGGTACCACTCCCCGTACCTCTGCCGCACCTCAGGGTTCTTCGTCAACAACCGCACGGTCAGCAGAAGGAGGTCGTCAAAGTCCATGGCGTTGGAGCCCTTGAGAAAGCGCTCATAGGCGCTGTAGACGAGAGAGATTTCCTGGCTGGCCAGATCGCGTGACTTTTTAGCGTACTCCTCGGGAGCCCAGTTGTTGCTCTTGGCCCGACTGATGGCTGCCAGAGTCTTACGCATCGGCAACTGGCTATCGGTGAAATGGAGTTCTTCGTACACTGCTTTGAGGACTCTCTTCTGATCATCCCTGTCGCAAATGGTAAAGTCCTTGCCATAGTCGATCAGGTCAGCGTAGCGCCGCAGTACTCGGACACCGAAGGAATGAAATGTAGAGACGAGAGGGAAAGCCTCCAGATGGGTCAGCAGCTTTTCGACCCGATTTCGCATCTCTTCGGCGGCCTTGTTGGTGAAGGTCACCGCCAGGATCTGCTCAGGCCGGCAGAGACTCTGGTCAATCAGATAGGTGATTTTGTAAGTGATGGTTCGGGTCTTGCCGCTTCCGGCCCCTGCCAGAACGAGCATGGGGCCTTCGGTCGTGGTAACCGCAAGTTTCTGGCGTTCGTTCAGATCGGTTAAATAGTCGTTTTCTGAAGCCTGCATGAAAGTTAATCCCTCACGATAACATGAAAGGACGACAGGAGAAAAGAACAGGGCTAAACAGGCGTTTCCGATAAAATCGGGAAATCGAAAACGGATTTATGGGGTCGGATTCGGGCTCCTGACCAGGAGCCGAACGACTAGCCCCCATTTCTCACACCTGATCGTAGCGAGGCGGTGGAGATGGCTGTGGCTGCAAGCCGCGCGACCCGCAAGCGGGTGCCCCGAGGCCCCCGCAAACGTACTCTCTGCAGTACGTTGAGGAGGCCGACCGAGTGCAACGCCGCAGACGCGGCTAGATCCGCCGATGTAGTAGATTGGGTGTGAGAAGTGCGGGCTATCGGGTCACACGCTCAATAAACTCTTCAAGACCTGCCAGGGCGCCGTT
>JACZQQ010000322.1 GCA_022545645.1 Acidobacteriota bacterium
CCACAGAGCCGGTCGAGTTCAAAGCCGATGAAGTGGACATCGCCCCCTCCCCGCTCGGAAAGTTGATGCTGGACAACCTGTTCAGATACGAGCATAAGATCAGCAGCGACCAGGGCTTCGTGATCACCGATGATTTCAATCCGTTGGACAGCATGCAGGTGAGAAAAGCGGAGATCTACCGGCACCAGGTGCTCTCGGATATCAGTGCCGATCTGCTGGCCCGCTGAAGAGACTTTGGGGATTGTCCCCAAACTCTCCCATTGCCTTTAATCCCCTGTCGTTCTAATATTTTCTGTTCAGTTTCAAAGGAGGGAGCACCGAGATGAAACTTCAAAGAAGAGCTTTTTTCAAGCAATCTGTGGCCGGTCTGGCAGTTTTACCTTTCTTCACATCGACAAAGTCTTATGCGGCCCCCATGGGAAACGCCAGATTTGTCGATGTCGATGGGATCAGAACCAGCTACTTTGAAGGGGGAAGCGGAGAACCTATGGTGCTGGTTCACGGCGGTCACTTTGGTTCAACGGTTTCTGCGAATTGTTGGAGGCCCATCTTTGATCATCTGGCCTCCCACTTTCATGTGTATGTGGTAGACAAGCTGGGCCAGGGCTATACGGATAACCCCGAGAGCGACGCCCACTACTCGATGGAGGCGGTCATCCAGCACCTCTATAGGTTCATGAAGACGTTAGGTCTACAGAATGTCCACCTGGTGGGCCACTCCAGAGGGGCTTTGCCCGCTGCAGCTGTTGCGACAGAGCACCCGGAGATGGTCGAGAACCTGATCCTGTTCAATAGCAGGACCCTGGCCCCGGACGATCCTGCAGCAGATCGCAGGCCTCGGGCCGCGACTCCGCCTCCAGCCGCGGTGCCTTCTCCACCGACCAGGGAATCCATACGTCAATCCCTGTTGTCCAATCCCAGCGTATTTCATAAAGAATACGTGACCGATGATTACGTTGAGGCGGAACTCCGGGTGGCCTTGCTTCCCAAACGCAAGGAAGCCGAGAAAAAAATGCTGGAGCTGACCGCTCGCTGGGTCAAGCTCAACCCGGAGAAAGTGAAGGAGAACCCCAGGATCGGGGGAAGGTGGTGGTACGACGAGGTGAAGCGTGAAACCCTGGAGGGGATGAAGGCAGGCCGCTTGAAGGCCCCGACTTTACTTCTTTGGGCCCACAATGATCCGCCGGGCGCTCACACCTTTGGGATCAGTCTTTACAACATCATCAGCGGGGTGGTGGAAAGAACCCAGTTGCACGTTTTCAACCATTGCGGGCACTACGCCTTCCAGGAGTATCCGGGTGAGGTGACCGAGCAAATGGTCAGTTTCATCAAGGTGTAAGAAAGGAACGGGCCTAGGAGTGGTTAAAAGGGGCTTCCTTCTAAGTTTTCAACAGCCTTTCTCAGCCAGGCCGTGAACCCTTCCGGCTTCTCGGCCAGCTCCTGAACCAGCTGATTCCAGGTCACCCATCTAAACTCGTAGATGTGGTCCGGGTTTGGATTCAATTCGCCGTCATACTTTCCCGTCAGTAAAACACAGTATTCATTCTCACATCGGTTCTTGTCCCGCTCCAGATAGGTGAAGTCCAGCACTCTGTGCAAAGGCAACTCGATTCCCCACTCGGCTTTCAAACAACGGATTCCGCTTTCCTCGTAGCTCTCGTCTCTGTTATCCAGGTGCAGCGGATGGGTGGCTCCTGTTAGATCCCAAAGATTATCGAAGAGGTCGTGTTTTCTCTTTTGAAGCAGGACTTCAGCTTGACTATTGTGAAGAAGAATAGCCACCCCTCTGTGGCGAAGGCCGTCGCCCGAATGGCAATCACTCCGGGAAGCGTAGCGGACGACATTGTCCTCATCATCCACCACAATTAAAGTTTGTGGCTTCTGCCCCCATCTCGCCCCCCCCTTCCCGAATGAGGTGGTTATACGTTTAGTTTGCACAGTTCAGTTGCCGCCGCTCTGCTCGAAGCACTTTGTTCGATCGTTTTGCGGGGAACAAATAGCACCACAATGGAAAATATAA
>JACZQQ010000141.1 GCA_022545645.1 Acidobacteriota bacterium
AAGAATGAGCGCTGGCCAGGAAGCGTATTCCGGGCGACGCAGACGGCCGCGATTCACCTTTAAAAGAATGTTGCCCACTCCGAAGAGAATCATCACCGACAAAAAAGAGATGGTGTAGACTCCGGCCAAAGCACCCAACTCTCCTCGGGTGATAAAAAGGACCGAGACCCCCAGCAAAAAGAAGCCGATGATGATGCGATGAGGTGTCTGAAAGCGGCTGGTTTTGAGAAAAAACTGGGGCAAACAGCGATCCAGTGTCATTCGCCTCACCAGTCCAGTGACCCCGACAAAGGAAGTTAAAACGGCTCCGCTCAGTACCAGGGCGGCATCCACCGAGATCAGCCACCCCAACCAGTTGCCACCCGAGAGGGCACCCATATGAGCGAGTAGCGCTTCCTGATGATCGGCAACCTCGGGAATCGGGATCAGAGCCAGGGCAAGAAAGGCCATGGCCGGGTTGAGGACACTCACGGCGATCCACATGTTGCGCAGGGTCTTCGGGAAGACCCCTTCGGCCTGCTCCTCAACAAAGTTTGCCGAGCTCTCAAAGCCTGAAATCCCCAGCATCGCCGCCGCGAACCCGAAAAAGAGTGCCGGGGCCAGGCCCCGTTCTGAAGGAAATGCGAAGTTGGCCCAGAGCGTCTCCAGACCGTTGAAGGCGACGAACAAGACTCCTGTGACAATCAGAAGGGCTAAAGTGCTCAGGTGGGTGATAAAGATGACGACCGCGACCTGGGACACCTCTCGGATTCCCACGATGGTCAGCATCATAAAGATGGCCAGAAGCACGATGGTCGCGGGTATCACCGGGAGGCCGTGCCATAGGTTGTGAGTGTAATGCATGGCTTCACTGGCCGAAATCACTGCCGTAGCCATGTAGGAAAGCAGAGTCAAACAAGCTGCCATGGAGGCCAGTGGCTTGCTGGTGGTGTTCAACAAGGCGTTGTAGGCTCCCCCGTTGAGGGGGAGTGCGCCAACCACCTCGCCGTAGATGGTGCGGTAAAGATAGAGGACTCCAGCCACAATCAGCAGTGCCAGCCATGCCCACTGGCCGGCCTGGATGATGGCAAGCGCGGAAACGTACAGACAGGAGGAGGTAATGTCGTTTCCACAGATGGCGGTCGCCGGAAGTTGGGTCAAACCACCGCGCTTGTGCTCGGTCGCGCTTTCTTTCATCAGGTCTTCACCAGCATCATCACTTCCACAGCAGCGGAGCGAAACAAACAAATTACATTCTAACAAGTCGTGCTCTCGTGCTGTCGTGCTGTCGTTCCTTCGTGACTTCGTGCTGTCCTGCTGTCGTGAGTCAGTGACACTGCAAAGATTAGGAGCCACGCAGCTAAGAATCTGCTGCTCATTCGCTTGGGGTCGGCCACCGGTCGTGGTTTACGGTATCGGGACATCTCTTACAGTAGGCTATGCATGATATCCACAGGAGGAAATGAGCATGGCTTGAGAGGCCCATGAGACCAGGACTGCACGACTGCACGACCGCACAACAGCACGAAACCACGAGCTAGAACCCCTGTTGCCTCGCCGCTATAATGCAGGGTGGCAAACCTCAGTGCTTCGCTGCACAAACTAACCCATGCGCCTGGATGGTTTTCGACCCGAGTTTTTGGATTTTCAAAGAGGCATCCGGGTGGGTCACCTGGAACCTCACCAGCGAATCACTCAGATTCTCAAGCACACCCTCCAGGCCCGCTACCAGGAAGACTTTGTCATCGACCGCTGGGGAAGAGGTGTTTACTGGCAGTGGATCTGCTTTTTACCCAAGGCCAACCGCATCGCCAAACCTCTGTCCAGCAGCCATAATTTCAGCTGTTCCAAATTCTTCATCAAGGTGGACCGCAACGAATCGATTTTCAAGTCGGGACTTCATGTGGAACGGGGACTGGGCAACAGTCCGAAAGACCGCCCCGCTTACCAGTTGCAGGAAGATTGGGACTGGCATCGGCTGATCAAAGGTTTGAGGGGGAACCGGTCGAGACTCTACCGGGCCCTTCGGCGGCTGGTCCTGGAGGACCATTTCCACATTCACGCGGGCACCCGGGAAAAGTATACCCGCTATTCGCACCTGAACTTCCCCAGCGCGGCTGAGTTGAGGCGGACCCTGACCGAGTATTCGGATCAGGAGTGGGTGGTTTTCCAGCTCTACTATCCCATGGCGCCCGATGAGGTTAAAGGCTCGACGGGCTCGGACTTGATCGAAGCCATATTGGCCATCTTGCAGGAAGTGGTACCGGTGATGAACCTCTGTATGCAGGTGCCCCTGCCGGAACCGTGAGGGACAGACGATTCAGACGCTGGTCCACTCCAGCGGAGTATCGCACAGCGCTTGGGGCCCATCCTTGCTGATCCAGATGGTGTCCCCCAGCATGACTCCGATGTCGGGTCTCCATTTCGGCTCGAAGACGTCGATGTTGGTACCGAAGACCATATTCTCCTGAAGCTCCATGGAGAGAAATCCCGCTCCTGATAGGCCCTGGTGGTCGGACTCTGAGGAATAAACACAGCTGGGGAATTCAGGGGAGGACATGCCGTGCCCATGGATTCCACACTCGATGTACTCCATCCCCGCCCTCTTGACCGGAGCTCGAAAGGCATCGACGACCTGGCGCAGCGTCTTGCCCGGCCGCATGCTGTCCACTCCCTCCTGGAAGACCTCAACACAGACCTTGTGAATGTCCAGAACCTTGGGGGGAGGCTCTCCCACTGAGATGGTTTGTTCGATGCCCACCAGATAACCCCCATAATTGGCATGGTATTCCGTCATCACCAGATCCCCCTTCTTCAGGACGCGATCCACCGGGCTATTGGGAGCCTCATGACCATGCAGAAGATGCTGCTGCTCGGAGTCCACGGCAGACCCAGTCGTAAAGAGATTCATGGCATAATCTTCACCCCCGTTGACGACCAACTCCCGCATCATGTCGCCATACACCACACGCTCATTGACTCCTTCCCTTGAAGAAGCAATCATTCGCTCCAGCATCTTGAGACCAATCTTGCCTGCTTTCTTTAAGAACTCGATCTCCACCGGGCTCTTGATCATACGAATCTTCTCCAAGATCTCAGTGGCATCCAGGAAACGGGCTCTGGGCATCGCATCCTGAATCTTCTTGAAGGGCCAATAAGGCAGGGAATGGTGACTCAAGGCTCCCACATGATCCACGACGCCGATATTTGCTCCCGAGAGTCCCATCGAGTTCATAGCCTCCACAATGGGGTCAATTCCCGTCATCGGCTCAATATCATCCACCCAATCCTGCACCGAAGCGAACCAGTTGTAAGGCTGGAAATGATGAGGATTACTGGTAAAACACTTGGGGTTTCCTTCCAGCGGAAAAATCGCCACTCCCTCTCTACATCCCATGTGAGTGAGATACCTGAGGTTGGCCAGGCCCACACCCCAGGAACGGTTGCTTCCCCAGACAAACAGTGCATCCAGATCGTCTTCCTGCATGACCTTCCGAATCTGTTGCCAGCGATGGTCTCTCTCTTCCACAGGTACACGCGGTAAGTTTACTGTTGGCATGAATTGACTCTCCTTCTATTCAGTCAGTTTACCCTTCATACGAGTTCTGCCACGATGTCGGCACCCCCACTCTTAGGGCGGCGGCCAGGGAAAAACGAAATCCGCAATAACATAGGCCACAAAGGTAGCCATCAAAACCCCTGTGAGCGCCAGAATCATCCCCTTCTTGAACATGGTCAGAATTCGGACGTAGCCGCTGCCGAAAACGATTGCCGTGGCAGGGGTTGAGCAGGGGAGGATCACGGACATGGAAGCGGCCATGGCCGCCGCCATCACGGCCGCTAAGGGATTCAAGGTGGAACCAGGGGCGGAGCCGATGGAAATAACAATAGGAGCCACGATGCTGATGGCCGCGTTATTGGAAATGAAACTGGTCATAAATACCATGAAAACAACCACCACGAAGAGGGGAATAAAGGGAGAGATTCCAGGACCGGCAACGTTCCCCAGTGCAGATGCAAAGAAGTTGCCCAAACCGACCGTAGGATCGGCGAGAGCACTCCCAATTCCCAGAGCTCCCGCAATCAGCGCCAGAGTTCCCCACTCAACACCTTCGGCCGCCTGATTCCAGGTGAGAGGGAATTTCTTCTTCTTCCAATTGATTGGAATCAGAAACATCGATGCGGCAACAAGAAGTGCCACCACTGCAACATTCTGCCCCCCGAAGTGGGCCCGAATCCAGAGGCTCACGGAATGAGTGTTGCCTAAAAGGACATTCACAAGATCAGGAGTCAGCCAGAGAGTGATCGCTGTACCCATCCCCAAGCCGGCAATTTTCTCCCCCCGGGTCATGGGCCCCTGTTCCTCACGTGCTTTTCGGATAATCTCGGGATCGATATTGATCTTTCCGAACTCGTCCTTCAGAGTGAATCGGATCACGGTCAACATGACCAGGATCCCTAAGACTGCCATGGGAAGGCCGACCACCATCCAGCGAGCAAAGCCGATTTGATAATCCAGAGAGTCACTGACCAGGCCGATTCCTATGAGATTGGGCGGAGAACCCGCCGGCGTGATCATGCCACCATAAAGAGCCGCCCAGGCGATGGATAGAATTAGCATCTCGCCATAGCGACTTCCCGGTGAAATGTTCAAGGCTCTGAGCAGACCCATGCCGATGGCCATAAAGATGACCGTCGAGACCGTATCGGAAGCGATCGAGCTCAGCATCGCCACCGCTACCAGAAACATGACCATCAGCCGCCAGGAATTCCCTCCTATGAACTCAAAAGAGATCATCCGATAGGCAAACCTGCGGTTGAGCCCGCTGACCGTCATGGCGTGGGCGATCATAAAAGCGCCCAGCAAAAAGAGGATCACCCAGTGCCCCATGGAGGAAAAAGCCCGGGTAACAGGAAAAACACCGCACATGGCCAGCAGTGCAAGACCCAGAAGTCCCGACATGGGAATGGGAATCGCTTCAGTGATCCACCAGATCACCACCCAGGCAAAAATCCCCAGAGTCCTCATCCCCAGAGAAGTGACATCCGGAAGGGGCGGCAACAGGAAGGCAATCACCAGGAAGGCAAGGGGTCCCAGTCCCACTCCAATGCTTCGCCTGGCCTCCTCAAACCGAATTTCAGCAGGCGTCAATTGCTGCTTAATGTCTTCTAGATCCTGCCAACCCATGCTTTTCTCCTATAAGACAATCCGGCAGGAGTCAGCCGGTGATTGCCCCCTACCTTGCTTCGTGACGAGAACCGATGAATAAGCCAAGCCGTAAATCTCATAATTTGGACAGGTTGTCAATCCTATAGCTCATTGATCCTCTCTACGATAAACTGCACGATAAAGCAGAAACTCAGAATCGAGCACAATGAAATGAGGCACTTTCAATGACTCAAATACGTTTTCTCTGTCTTCTGGCCATCTTCTTTCACCCATCCTCCATGGGTTTCTCCCAGGCCGTACCTCAAGAGAAGGACTTCGTCCTGGAGGTGGTGGAACGAAATCGAGAGGCCATTGCCCTGCTTGGCGACAGCATCTTTTACTTCGCCGAACTGGGGATGCAGGAAATCGAGAGCAGCAAGCTCATGACAGAGATCCTGGAAGAGGAGGGTTTCACCATTGAGAGGGCACTGTCCGGCATGCCCCCCGCATTTATGGCGGTCTATGGTTCCGGTAAACCGGTGATCGCCATTCATACCGAGTTTGATTCTACTCCGGGGAACTCCCAGACTCCCGAGGTCACCGAGCACCGACCTCTGGTTGAAGGGGCACCGGGCCATGCCGAAGGACACAACGTCAATGCAGCGGTCATGATCGGTGCAGCCTTCGCCGTCAAGAAAACGATGGAGGAATTCAACCTGGGTGGAACCCTGAAAATCGTCGGGGCCCCCGCGGAGGAACAGCTTATCAGCCGCCCTTATCTGGTTCGAGACGGCTACTTTGACGACGTCGACATTGTCTTTCACCCTCACATCGGGAGTCGCTTTTCAACCCAGTATGGTCTTCGGCAGTACGCCCTGATTTCCGCAGAGTTCAACTTCAAAGGAGAAAGCGCTCACAGTGCCACGGCTCCCTGGATGGGCCGTGACGCGCTGGATGCCGTGGAGCTCATGGATATTGGATTCGACAAATTCCGGGAGCACCTTGAGCCGACTCACCGAAGCCACCGCGTCATCACCTCGGGAGGAGTCCAACCCAATGTGATTCCGGATGAGGCGACCATCTGGTGGTTCTTTCGCGAGTCTACCGCCGAGAAAGTAAGCGTCATCTTTGAAAGAGCTAAAGTCATTGCCCAGGGCGCCGCTCTGATGACGGGAACCAGCTACTCGGTCAACATCGTCAGTGCCGTTTGGCCTACCCGCGCCAACCAAACGGCGGCCGAGGTCATCCACAGGAACATTGAGTGGGTGGGAATGCCGGAGTGGAACAGCCAGGAACAGGCCCTTGCCAAAGAGCTCCAGACCAACCGTGACGTGGAACCCATAGGATTGGTGAACCAGGTGAGCAGTCTGCACGGAGCGACTGCTCAAAGCACCTCTGCGAACGATTCAGGTGACCTGACCTGGTTGGTGCCGACGGGTCGGATTACCTTTCCTTCCAACATCCCGGGCATCGCCGCCCACCATTGGGCCGCGGGCGTAGCACCTGCCACCTCAATCGCCCACAAGGGGGCGGTAGCTGGGGCCAAGGCTTTGGCCGCTTCAGTCGTCGACTTTCTGATCGATCCACAACTGCTGGCGAAGGCAAAAGAGACCTTCAGGGAGGAGATCGCGGGTGTGGAGTTCAAGTCGCTCTTACCCCCCGAACAACGGCCTCCGTTGGATATCAATAAGGAACTCATGGAGCGTTTCCGTCCCCTCATGCGGAAGGACTATCTGAAAGAGAAACCCCATTTTCAGTGAGGCGAGCCCGAATTGTTCATAGGTTCTCGTCATAAAGCGACGTAGGGACGAACCGGTGGCTCGCCAGGAGTGGCTTGCCCGAACAGTTAGGATGGC
>JACZQQ010000142.1 GCA_022545645.1 Acidobacteriota bacterium
GGAACTGATGTTTTTCGAGCCTCCTAGATCGCAGCTAGACTTGCCGACCTTCAACTATGAGCAACAAACTTGGAGCTAAGTTGAATGTGGGAGGCACCTCAGGTGCCGAATCTTTGACCGAGTACGACCTCCGGAGCCCCGAAGGTGCGCCATGAAATAGCCAGGTGTGTGTCAGCGGGAAGCAGTCAGTTGGGTAAAGAAATTTCGGCTATGGTCAAGAGGATATCGTGTGGGGCATAATAAAAGTCAAATGAGAATCGGCAATGTGCTGTTTTCGGGAGTTTTGACCGTCTGCCTGCTGTTGGTGATTTCGCCCGTGGCTTCCCAACAGGCGCCTGGACCTGCCTTTAGTCCGGAGGAGATGTTTGAGCGCCTGGACACCGATCGAGATGGGAAGGTTACCCAGAATGAAGTGCCGGAGCGGGAGCAAGGGTTTATTGAGCGGTTCGATCACGATGGCGATGGGGTGGTCACCCGGGATGAGATTGTCGATGCCGTAAAGGAAGCCATCACCAGGCAGTCGGCCAGGGACGCGAGTACGCAGCGTCAGAGAGGACCTAGGGCCAACTTTGAGCGAACAGCCCCCAAGGTGGGTGAAGCCTTGCCGGATGCTAGCGGATACGATGCCGAGGGTAAGGAATTCAAGCTCAGCAGACTGAAAGGGAGCTATTCGGTTCTAGTGTTTGGGTGTCTCACATGACCTCCCTTTTTGCACCATGTCTCCAGTTTGGAGACCATCTACCGCGACTACTCTCCCCTAGGCGTTCAGTTTTATTACATCTATAAACACCTGCAACATCCTGAACTGGATGGCTATGTCCAGTCCTTTACCCTGGAAGAACGTCTAATGCACATCCAGGAAGCCCGCAGAACACTGGGCAGTGAAATCCCCTGGATCTCCGACTCCATGAGCAACGATTTAAAACATGCATTGGGCAATTCTCCCAACTCCGAGTTTGTCATTGATCCCGAGGGAAAGGTGGCGATTAGGCGAGCCTGGAGCCAGCCCGAGTTGTTGCGCCAGGATTTGGAGCGATTGGTGGGACCGGTGGAAAATCCCACTCAGGTCTCCGACCTGAACCTGAAGGTGGAGCCCCCGCCCAAGGTGGCCGCCTCGGGGGTGGTGCCGAGGGTCGAGGTTCCCGGTATCATGCGGGCGGTAAGGATCAAGCCCCAGAGCAGTGAACTGCCTTTTTACGCCAAACTACGGGCTGAGGTAGACAGGAACTTCTTTGGCTCGGGAGAAGGAGTTCTCTATCTCGGCTTTCATGTGGATCCCATCTATCGGGTGCACTGGAACAATCTGGTCAATCCGCTGAAATTTGAAATCAAGGCCCCCGAAGGCATCACCGTTTCTCCCTCCCAGGGGGAAGGTCCCCAAGTGGCGGTTCCATCGGACATCGATCCCCGGGAGTTTCTCCTGGATGTGAAAAAGCAAAAAGAAACATCCCAGCCTTTGGAGTTGGCGGTGCGCTACTTTGCCTGCAACGATGAGGAGGGCTGGTGCATCCCCGTCTCTCAAAAGTACTCCATTTATCTGGAGTCTGACAGTGATTTGGGACAGAACCTGCGCCGCAGCTGGTCCTGGCGCCCTCCCGAATAAACGGAGCCGTGGGCTTTAGAGACTGTCTCAAAACCCCACCTGATTTTAATTAAGGCCTGTAGGGGCGCACTGACGTGCGCCCGCAAACCCTGCTTTATAAACGGCTTATAGGGAGCACGTCAGTGCGCCCCTACGCAACCAACCTGGATCAACCGATTTTTGAGACAGACTCTTTAGCCCACGGGCCCCACTCCCCTCGCGCTACGATAGATATCATTGACAGCTATGTCGTCATATGTCATCCTATATGACGACAATCATGTCATTATACGGTAATGAGTGAAAACATCCCATACATTGAGCGCCTGGTCGATTTAAATGTCCTGTTAAAGAAAAAATCGCATTTTCTGCTCGGACCCCGCCAGACAGGGAAAACGTTGTTGATTCATCACACGCTGAAGAACGTGCGCGTCTATGATCTTCTCGACTCAGAGACATTTTTGTCTTTGAGTCGCGCTCCGGGACGAATTGCTGAAGAATTGCAGCCCCAAGACCGCATTGTCGCAATCGATGAAATTCAAAGACTTCCGGAGCTTCTCAATGAAGTTCATCGTCTTATCGAAACACGCGGGATTCGTTTCTTACTGACCGGATCAAGTGCGCGTAAACTGAGACGAGGCGGAATCAATCTGCTGGGCGGCCGAGCGCGAACCAGATATTTGCACCCATTAACATACAAAGAGTTGAACGAACACTTTGATCTATTCTTGGCAATAGAGCGTGGCACGATCCCCTCAATCTACTTTTCAGACGATCCACGTGCCGACCTGCAAGCCTATGCCGGATCCTATCTGCAACAGGAAATTCTTGCTGAAGGGGCGACGCGCAATATACCAGCATTTAGCAGATTCCTTCGCGTCGCCGCACTATGCAATGCCACTAGAGTCAACTTTACGAACGTTGCTAACGATGCTCAGGTGGCCAGAACAACTGTTTATGAGTATTTTGAAATCCTCAAAGACACCCTTCTTCTCTATGAGTTGCCTGCCTGGAGGAAATCAAAGAAAAGGAAACCACTGGTTTCTTCGAAATTCTACTTCTTTGACGTAGGTGTGGTGGCTGCGTTGCAAGGGCGGGAGTTCAGGGCCGGAACGCCGGAATTCGGTGAGGCGTTGGAGACCTACCTGATGCATGAATTGAACAGTTTCAGCGACTATATATCCGGCGAGCCGCTGAGCTATTGGCGTTCCACTTCAGGGTTCGAGGTTGATTGTATCATTGGCGATCATACTGCGTTAGAAGTGAAAGCGAAGAAGAACATCTCTCCAAATGACATTAAATCGCTGCGTATGCTGGCAGAGGAGCGGAAACTGAAACGATACCTATGCGTTAGCATGGAACCGCGCAGAAGGAAAGTAGGCAACATAGACATCCTGCCCTACAAGGATTTCTTAGATCTGTTGTGGGACAAAGCATATATTTGATCAAGCACGGAAACGCCCACGATCGAAAGAGCTGTGTCGGTTCGCACCTTTGGAAGAACCAGAGCGTTCCTCACCCTGTAAAGTTCTACAGTGGGCTCTGGAGAAGATAAGCTGTTGGTGCGATACCGACAGATGTATCTCTGTGAGATTGCTCTACAAACGCACCGAGTCACAAGTTTCCTGAAGCCGGCAAATAAGGTAAATCGCCTGGAGAGGGCCACCACCGGTGGTGGCCCTCTCCAGGAAACCAGGAAAAGGAACTAGTGGAAGTGTAAAGGATGTCCTGGCACAACTTGTTAACCATGTGTGGGCACTTTACACCTTCAGGTGCCGAATCCGAACAACTCTGTTCTGAGATAACCCTTCCCCTAGGCTACAATTATGGGAGATGGTGAGAAGTGAGTGAATAAAAAGACAGTCAAGGATGTCGATGTCAGCGGGAAGAGGGTACTGGTCCGTGTGGACTTCAATGTCCCGATAGCCCAAGGAGCCGTTGCCGATGACCGGAAAATTCAGGCGGCATTGCCCACCCTCCGCTATCTGCTCGAGCACGGTGCCAGCCTGATCCTCATGAGTCACCTGGGACGTCCTCAGAAGGGTCCCGACCCCAGGTTTGCCATGGATCCCGTGGCTGAACGGCTGAGTCAGCTAATGGGGCAGCCGGTCAGGAAACTGGATGATTGCGTGGGTCCGGAGGTTGAGAAGGCGGCGCGGGACCTACAACCTGGCCAGGTGATCCTCCTGGAGAACACCCGCTTCCACAAAGAAGAGAAGAGCAACGACCCGGGATTCTCGAAGCAGCTGGCCTCTTTAGGGGAAGTCTTCGTCAATGATGCTTTCGGCACCGTTCATCGTGCCCATGCCTCAACCGCCGGAGTCACCGATACCTTGAGGCCGGCGGTAGCCGGTTTACTGCTGCAGAAAGAGCTGGAGTCCCTGGATCAGGCGCTGCTCCATCCGGTCCAACCCTTTGTCGCCATCATGGGTGGTGCGAAAATCTCAGACAAGATCACTTTGATTGAAAACCTGTTGAGCCGGGTTTCCTGCTTGCTCATCGGCGGAGGAATGGCCAATACTTTTCTAGCCGCCCAAGGCCTGGATGTGGGCAGCTCGCTCATGGAGGCGGAAGTCACCGATGTGGCCGCAGAACTCCTGGCCCGATACCGGGATCAACTGGTTCTGCCCGTCGACTGCCGAGTTGGAGCCGAATTCCAAGCCGATACCGAGTCCAAAGTGGTGGCGGTCGATGAGGTCCCTGCAGGGTGGAGGATCCTCGACATTGGACCTGAAACGATCGAGCGATTCGCTGAACGGTTGGCGCCGGCCAGGACCGTCTTCTGGAACGGACCGATGGGTGTGTTCGAATTTCCTCGATTTGCCCAGGGCACCGTCGCCATTGCCCAAGTGTTGGCCGGCTTGGAAGGTGCCACCACCATCGTCGGCGGTGGCGACAGTGCCGCCGCCGTTCAGCAGGCAGGGCTGGCCGATAAAATGAGTCATATCTCGACAGGGGGGGGTGCCAGTTTGGAGCTTCTGGAACGCAAGAAGCTGCCCGGTGTGGCCGCCTTGGACCCCAGGTAGGCGTGGAGAGGAAAGTGTCCACAATAGCAGACAGGTTCCCGGCGGGTGTGTTGACGGGCTCTCAGGTTCAGCAGCTGTTCGCTTTGGCAAAGGAGAACCAATTCGCTTTGCCTGGCGTGAATTGCTCAGGGAGCAATAGCGTCAATGCCACTTTAGAGACGGCCCGAGAGGTCAACTCTCCTGTGATCATACAGTTTTCCAACGGTGGAGCTGCCTTTTGGGCGGGAAAAGGGCTGGACAACGCCGATCAGCAGGCTGCCATCAAAGGCGCCTGCGCAGGAGCCCATCACATCCATCAGATGGCACCGGTGTACAACGCCCGGGTCATGGTGCACACCGATCACTGTGCCCGAAAGTTCCTACCCTGGGTGGACGGCCTGTTGGAGGAAGGGGAGGCGTTCTACAAGGTCCACGGCATTCCTCTGTTCAGTTCTCACATGATCGATCTTTCCGAGGAGCCACTCCAGGACAACATCGAAACCTGCAAACGATATCTGGAGCGAATGAGCGAGATGGAGATGACGCTCGAGATCGAGCTCGGTATTACCGGCGGAGAAGAGGACGGTGTTGATCACTCCGAAGTCGACAGCTCCCGGTTGTACACCCAGCCGGAGGAGGTGGCCTATGCTTTTGAGGAGCTCATGAAGGTGAGTGATCGTTTTACCATTGCTGCGGCTTTTGGCAATGTGCATGGCGTCTATCGGCCAGGCAATGTGCGACTGCGTCCCAAGATCCTTTTGGATTCCCAGAAATTCGTCCAGGATCAATTCGGGACGGGGGCCAAACCGGTCAGTTTCGTTTTTCATGGCGGCTCCGGATCGAGCGTTGATGAAATCAGGGAAGCCCTTTCTTACGGTATCGTCAAGATGAATATTGATACCGATCTGCAGTGGGCGTTCTGGAACGGAGTGAGGCTGTACGCCCAGGAACATGAAGATTACCTTCAGGCCCAGATCGGCAATCCGGAGGGACCTGACTCGCCCAACAAGAAGTACTATGATCCCAGAGCGTGGCTGAGAAAAGGTGAGGATTCCTTCAAGGTGCGTCTGAGAGAGGCTTTTGAAAGCCTCAACAATGTCAATACCCTGTGTTATCCAGTAGAAGACGGATGAGTCACTCAATCAAGACCATTACGGCTCAGGAAATCCTGGACTCTCGCGGTAACCCCACGGTCGAGGTAGAAGTGCTTCTGGAGGACGGCTCACGGGGACGCGCTGCCGTTCCCTCCGGGGCCTCGACAGGTGTTCATGAAGCTTTGGAGTTGCGCGACGGTGACCCCTCCAGGTTTCTCGGCAAAGGAGTGACCCAGGCGGTTGGGAACGTCAATGACGTTATCGCCAACGAGCTGAAAGGATGGGACGCGACCGACCAGGAAGGTATTGATGCTTCTCTTTGCCAACTGGATGGAACCTCGAACAAGGCCAATCTGGGGGCCAATGCCATTTTGGGTGTGAGCCTGGCGGTTGCCAAGGCCGCCGCCAGGAGTAAGGGACAACCGCTCTATCGCTACCTGGGTGGCGGTGACGCAACCACATTGCCCGTGCCTATGCTGAACATTGTCAATGGGGGTGCACACGGAGGCTGGCAGACCGACTTCCAGGAGTTCATGGTGATGCCTGTGGGTGCCGGAAGCTTTCGCGAAGCCCTGCGCTGGGGAGCAGAGATCTATCACACTCTCAAGAAAGTGCTGAATCCAAAGGGTACAACACCAACGTGGGGGATGAAGGAGGTTTTGCACCTTCTTTCAAAAAAGGAAATCAGGAGGCCATCGAGGTGATCCTGGAAGCGGTGCAGCAGGCAGGCTACTCGGCCGGCGACCAGGTCATGATCGCACTCGATCCTGCCACCTCGGAAATCTATGAAGACGGGAAATATCACCTGCGGACAGAAGGGAGAAGCCTCTCCAGCGAAGAGATGATCAAGCTCTGGGAGCGATGGGTGAAGCGCTACCCGATCATCTCCCTCGAAGATGGTCTGGCCCAGGATGACTGGGAGGGCTGGTCAGCCCTCAGGGAAGCTATTGGTGATCAGGTGCAGCTGGTGGGAGACGACCTCCTGGTGACCAACGTGGAACGGCTCAAGAAGGGAATCGAGAGAAAGGCCGCTAACAGTATTTTGATCAAGCTCAATCAGATCGGCTCGTTGAGTGAGACCATCGCTACTGTGGAGATGGCCAGGAAAGCCGGCTGGACGGCGGTGATCTCCCACCGCTCGGGTGAAACTGAAGACACCACCATCGCCGACCTGGCGGTGGCCTTAAACGCCGGCCAAATCAAAACCGGTGCTCCTGCGCGATCCGAGCGGGTAGCCAAATACAACCAACTGCTGCGCATTGAGACTGAGTTGGGCGAGCGGGCCCTTT
>JACZQQ010000143.1 GCA_022545645.1 Acidobacteriota bacterium
TCCTCAACGTGCTGCAGAGAGTACGTTTGCGGGGGCCTCTGTCGCGCGCCTTGCCAGGTCGTCGCTTTCGTCGCTTCGTGACAAGAACCTATGCATAATCCGGGCCAGAATTCACAAGATCAGATGATGCAGCTAACATTTTATCTTCCATGATTCGTGTTCTCAATCTCTCCAAGTCCTACGGTTCCAACCTATTGCTGGATGACATCAGCTTTCTGATGAATCCGGGCGAGCGGCTCGGTCTTATCGGCCGCAATGGCCACGGTAAGACCACCCTGTTCCGGCTCCTTCTCGGAACCGAGAGGCCAGATGGCGGGGAGATCGTGGTGCCCAAACATTACCGGATCGGTCACCTGTCCCAGCATCTCGAGTTCAGCCTGGATAGCGTTCTGGCCGAGGCTTGCAGCGCACTCCCCGGGTCGGAAGACGGCACCGACCTCACTTACCGGGCGGAAGCCGCGCTGCACGGGCTGGGATTCGAGGGAGAGTTGCTGCAGTGCTCCCCTGAAAAGCTGTCGGGCGGCTATCAGGTGCGTCTCAACCTTGCCAAGGTACTGGTTTCCGAGCCCAACCTGTTGTTGTTGGACGAGCCCACCAATTACCTGGACATTGTCTCCATGCGCTGGTTGAAGCGTTTTCTTTGTGCCTGGCGTGGCGAGATGATTCTGATCACCCACTATCGGGAGTTCATGGACCAGGTGACGACCCATACCATGGCGATTCATCGTTGCAAGTTGCGCAAGGTGGAAGGTACGACCCACAAGGTCTTCGCGCAGATTGCCCAGGAAGAGGAGATCCATGAAAAGACGCGCCTGAATCAGGAACGGGATCGTCGTCAGCAGGAGCGGTTCATCCAGCGGTTTCGGGCCAAGGCCACCAAGGCCAGGGCGGTGCAATCGCGTATTAGAAAGCTGGAGAAGGTGGAGACCCTGGAGCGTCTCGACGAGATCCATGATCTGAGCTTCCGCTTCCATGCCGCTCCTTTTGCGGCCAAGAAGATCATGGAGGTGGAGGGACTTTCCTTTCACTACCCCGATGGGCCGACCCTGATCGAGGAATTGAAGTTTCGGATGGGCGCAAAGGATCGGATCGCGGTAATCGGCCCCAATGGTCGAGGAAAGACGACACTCCTGTCGTTGTTCGCCCATGTCCTTCAGCCGGTCACCGGCAAGATTCAGCTGCATCCCAAGGCTCAGGTGGCCTACTTCGGTCAGAATAATGTGGAGCGCCTGGATCCCGAAAAGACCATAGAGGAAGAGATCCAATCGGCCCATCCCGACCATAGCCGCGGGGCCGCACGCAGGATTTGCGGTCTCATGATGTTCCCGGGTAACGATGCCCTCAAGAAAGTACAGGTCCTCTCCGGTGGCGAGAAGAGTCGTGTCCTGTTGGGCAAGCTCCTGGTGAGCCCTGCCAATCTGTTGATTCTGGACGAGCCCACCAATCACCTGGACATGCAGTCGACCGAGGGCCTCATGCATGCACTGGAGGTCTTCGAAGGAGCGGTCGTGTTGGTCACTCACAGTGAGCTGATTTTACGCCGGGTGGCCAACCGGCTCGTCGTTTTCGACGACGGGAAGAGCTGTGTGTTTGAGGGCGGCTACCAGGATTTTCTCGAGCGGGTGGGCTGGAAGGAAGAGCAGGAGGCTCAGAACCAGGTGGCCAAACGGACTCCGGAGCGGGGAAGAAGTCGTAAAGAACTGCGTCGCCTGCGGGCACAGGTCATTGCGGAGCGTTCCAAGCGTCTAAAGCCCCTGAAGACTCGGATCGAGGGGGTCGAGAAGGAGATGGCCGCCCGCGAAGAGGAGGCGAGAGAGGTCGAAGCTCTGCTGTGTGAGGCGGCAACCGAAGGCGAGAGGGAGTCGATCGCCAAGCTGGCGCAGCGCAGTCGTGTCCTCAAGCCTGAGATTCAGAACCTCTCTGAGAAGCTGGAGGAGCTCGTCACAGAGCACGACAGGTTGATGCCGGAGTTCGAAAAACGGTTAGCCGAACTGGAATAAGAGAGAAGGGGGACTGTCCCCCTTCTCTCTTATTTCCCATACTTCTCCCGCCACAGTCGCTGGTGGGTCTCATACAAATCGTCGCGCATTTCGGTGAACTGGCCGTCACAATCGTGTTGGGCAGGGGTTTCCGGAGGCTTGGTCGAGTAGTAAACCACGTTTTTGAGGACCCCTCCACGGGTGCTGAAATGAATGTGGTTCGGACGATTCGAATTGGCGATCAGCACGTAGAACATGATGCCCACTGCCAGGAGCACCGAAGCCATGATCAGCAATGCCTTCTTCATAAGCGCAGGAGTTCCTGTTTCTTACTCGCTGACGTTGAAGGTCGCTCTCAGTTGAAGAGTGGCCCATTTCATCAGGACCTCAGCACTCTCGTCGTCAACGGGGTTCAACTCGATGGTGAATTGCTCCACACTTTCGGCAAGGACGGAATGCTCCAAGGGGGTCTCGGCGAAGTCGCTTGCCGGGTTGCGATCGAGTCCCCCAACGTCGGGTTCCGAGTTGAAAATGAGGTGCCAGTCCTCTGAGCTGACCTTCTTGGCCCAAATCGAATACCTTCCTGCTTGAATGACCGTGTCGCCAAATATCAGGTCGCTGTTGGTTTCAATGGTGGTCGCGTCGTTCATCCCCAGTCTCCATATCTGGCCATCCTGCAGTTGGGACAGCATATCCCTGCCCTGGAGTACAGGGCGCCCGTAGTTAATGGAAACTTGGGTCGCACCGAGCGCTATTTCAGCCGTCCCTCGGTTACTGGATGGAGCTGGCTCGGCTTGTTCCCCACTGGAAGCAGCGGGTTGTTCGGCGGTCTGCGGCGAACTGCAGGCTGCAGCCCAAAAGGTCAGAGCAAGGAAAATAACAAAATTTCGATACATCATGTGCCTCCGATGGCTGAAAGTCTATCAGTTTGGTCCGAATCTAGAAACGCTTTAGGTTTTGAATTGTGAATTTCGACTTTCTGTGGTGTGCAAGGAGGGCGTGTCGTGGGTGCGGCGATGGTTCTGGCCGGTATTCTGGTACTGGCTGGTTCGAGTTGAAGATAACTCACCCAAGGATCTGCAGCGTCAGTGAAGCTTCCCGGGAAGAAAGTCTTTTCTCGCTAACCAATCGGCTACTTCCGTAGTGACTTTGGATTCCACGCCCAGGTAAGAGTGTCCCTGACCCGGGGTGTGGGTGGGATCCGGATCAATCACCTCGATGTAATCCATTTTGCCTGCCCCGGCCTTCTTGAGCTCCTCCTGCCACTCTACTCGGGCAAGCTTGTCGGTGCTGTTGTGAAGCAAGAGGAAGGGTCTTTGGATCTTGGGGATCCAGTTCACGGGAACGGTATTGGCCTCCGGCCCCCTGTAGTTGAGGAAGGTGTGGTAAGACAGAGCCTCCATGCGCCCAAAGAGGGAGATCAGGAAAAGCTCATCTCCTCGTCCCTGATCCATTCTGATTTTCGCTTCGCGAACCACTTCATCGTATTTTGATCGGGAGCCCAGGTGAGTATCGACCGTGGCCTGCCGCAAATCAGCGATCGCTCCCGACAGCCCTACTAACTTGACTCTCGGATCTTCGGTGATGGCCATGTAGTAGGGAACAAAAGTCGAGCCCAGGCTATGGCCCACCAGAAAGATCTCCTCTGCTCCCTGAGAGATGAGATAATCGATCCCTGCCTTTAGGTCCTTGACCCCATCTTCAAAAGTAGATCGGTAGTATCTGTGGCCACTGTCACGACGGTTCAAGCCCAAACCGAGATATCCTTTTTCCGCCAGAAGAGGGGGGAGAAAACCGGTGATGCTTCCGTAAAAACTCCCTCCCGTGCCATGGGTCACCAGAACCGCCCTCTTGGGCCGTGCATTGACCTTGGGCTCCGGCCGATACAGAGCCCCCTGCAGGGTCACTCCATCCTCAGTGACCACCCGCACCAGTTCGACCTTGACCTGGGCCGGGATTTCCCAGGCTCCAGCCGTAACCGTGCCTGTGCCCCATAAAAAGGCGATCCCCCAAAGAAGAGTTCTAGAGGCTAAATGAGACATGGACTACATCCCTTCGCCAATCCAGATTTCGGGCTCGCTGACGACCCCGGCTTCCTGCATCTTGTCCTTGAGGTCTTCAGAGTTCAGCATGGCCTGAAAGCTTTCGACGTTTTCGGCACCCCAGACCAGGAGCACCAGGTTCTCATCTCCTGTTTTGCGGAAGACCCCGATTTCACTCAATCCTGCAGCACTTCGGCGCTCGACGTCCTCATCGTAAGCCGGTCTCCAGGACTCATAGTCAGCCACCCGGTGTTGCAAAAAGATGGTCGGCATGTTTATTCTCCTATCCCTTGAAATGGCGTTCCACAATACGGGCTGCCGCAAAGACGGTCACGGCTGCCTGTGGGGTGCCGGTGTTCCCGGTGGTCACCCGGGGAATGACGCTGGCATCCGCAATATACAAGTTGTCCACATCGTGCGATTCGAAGTACGGGTTGACCACGGAAGTCCTGGGGTCGATCCCCGCCCGGCACGAGCCGACTCGATGCGAACCTGAAGTTGTCGGTGTCATGGGCACGGGGACATCAATGGAAGTGATCTTGCGGGCCCCCATTTTTTTCAAGATCTCATGAGAGATTCCCAGTGCCTCCTTGGCCCGTCGAATGGTCAGGCTGTGATCGCCGCTGTAAAGAATTCTTCCATCCGGGTCCATCGCCCAGCGTCCAGGGGCCTTGGCCATGGCGGGATTGAGCGTCCCTATCCGGAAAATTCCCCCCTCCCGCATGAACTTCTTGTGCTCCCAGCCAAACTCCGGCGCAAAGGTATTTAAAGCTGCCAAGGCGGGGAATTGCCCACCGCCCAGGTCGGCCCGAAAGAGCAGCCGTCCTAAGGCATCCTTGCGGTTGTCATTGATCATGAAGTAACCTCGCACGCTTCCTACCTCTCCATCACCCATAGGGTCGTCAAAGATAGCGGCGATACCCGGAATCCTGGGGTGCCCATCGATGTGTTTTCCGATATTCGGATTGGACACCACGATCGGATTTCCTGCCCATTCGGGAGGCCCATAGCCGGAGCGCATCAAAAGCAATGGCGTTTTCCGGTATCCACAGGCCAGAATGATGTGGTCGGCCGTCAGTTCGTAAGTGGAATCGGCACCCCGGCAGATCAGGCCGCGAGCTACCCCCCGCCTTCCTTTGGCATCAATCAGGATCTTCTCCACTAAAGTGTCGGCCAGGATGTCCACCCCATATTTTTCCGCCTTGGGGATATAGGAGACCAGGGTGCTGGAGCGTGCCTCGTACTTGCACATGTGCCCTCCGGAACAAAAGCCGCAGTAGATGCAATTGCGCCTTGCCCCTTCCTGCCGTTGCGGGTCATATCCCATCTGTTTGGCGACCCGATAGAAGAGCCGGTTTCCACGAGTGTTGGCCTCGTCAGGATAGGGATGGACGTTGAATTCCCGGCGGGTTTCCTCCACCGCCTCGCGAAGATTCTCCTCAGTCCAGTCCACTCCGGTTTCCTCTTGCCAATGGAGGTAGTCGATGGGAAAGGGAAGAAATGCCGAGGCTTGCCAGTGCAGTGAACTTCCCCCCACGATCTTGGCCCCCCCGTCCTCCCAGTGAAAGGCAGGGTCCTGTCCCCTCATGTTGGTGAACCTCTGGCGTCTCAAGGGGATTCCGTACCCGGGTCGGGGAGCGCCCTTGAGATATGGGCCTGCCTCAATGAGAGCGATCTTCAGGCGATCACGAGTTGCTGGATGGACACCCTTTTCGGCAATGTTGGCGGCCAGAATGGGTCCCGAAAAGCCGGCACCGATAATCGCTACATCGTACTGTGACTCTGGCATGTTCGTGCTCCTCTTGGGTCCATGAAGGATAATTTTTGGTTCGGGGGATTTTATACCTTTGAGGAGCATTAGAAAAGCACTGCGTGCTTCGCCCGCCCGTGCCTTCGTGCTTTCGTGCAAATGGGCGCCTCTGGAATGTGGGAGGCACCTCAGGGCCGAATCCGTTTCGTTTGCGACTCTTGTGTCCTCGACAATCTGAGACTAGACTTCATCTAGACCCAAAAAGGAGGAAGCAATGAAATTCATAGGGACGATTCCTATAGTCATCGCCGTCCTGGCATTGGCCGGCAGTGCCTATGCTCAGAAAGACGAACGGCTTTATGGCGTTTGGAAGATGACTCACTATACTCGAGAGGGTCAGGTGATGGATTGGACAGGCATCATGTTCATTACCCCGGAGCATTTCAGCCGCAACTACATGGCCAGAGAGCGTCCCTCCATCCAGGATCAATATGAAAATCCGGCCGATCTGACCGATCAGGAAAAGACCGACATGGTGGAGGCCCTCCATCAAAAATTTGGAGGTGCCAGCGGAACCTATCGAATTGAAAACAACACCTTCTTTTTCCAGCCTATTGCCTCTGCCACTCCCGGACTTGTTGATCGACAGCCCCGGCGCCAATTCGAGATCAATCAGGAGGGCACCCGATTGACCTTTCGAGGCAGCATGAGCAGAGGGTATGCCGTGGGAGAGGTCTGGGAAAAGGTGGAGGATTGGCAGTAGGAGGGCGGGGTCTGGAATCGCACAGGTATTCGATTTTTGCTTGAGCGTCAGCCCCGAAAATGATAATCATAGAGGTAAGAGTGAAAAGCGACTTTGCGTCCAATTTTTCGATCATCCATTCTTTCATCGGAACGCGTTAAGACATAAGAAAGGAGCGATTTATGGCTCAATCCATAACTCTCAAAATCAATGGCCAATCCCACACCGTCGAGGTGGAGCCGGATGTTCCCCTGCTTTGGGTGATCCGGGAATATCTCCAGATGACCGGCACCAAGTTCGGCTGCGGCATTGCCCAGTGCGGCGCCTGTACGGTTCACGTGGACGGGCAGCCCATGCGGTCCTGTCAGCTGCAGGTCAGCCGGGCAGTGGGCCGGGAGATCACCACCATTGAAGGGATTCGTGAGGATCATCCGATCAAGCAGGCCTGGATTG
>JACZQQ010000144.1 GCA_022545645.1 Acidobacteriota bacterium
TATTCCTAGTCATTAATGTTCGTTCCCACTAGAGCAGATCTCTGGCACACCCCTCTGGGTTTTGTACGTCATACCGGCTCGTCGAGTTCCGAAATGTGGGGAGAAATCCCATTTTTATAGGGGCGGCGTGGGCGTTATACTTACAAGCTCCTAACCTGTGAGCCAGAGTATGAAAATCGCCATTACGGGTGCCAATAGCGCTATCGGGCAGGCCATTCTCCGTGGCCCACCCGAAGGAGTCGACTTCGTGGCTGCGGTTCGCTCCCAACGTGCTGCCGAGCAGCTTCCTCCCCTCCCCAACAGCACAAGTCGAGTGGCCTTGATCTCCTACGATGACCCTGAGAGTCTGGGTTCCGCTTTCCAGGAAGCGGACGCTGTGATTCACCTGGCGGGCCTCCTGATCGAACGCCCCGATTCCAGCTATGAGAGGGCCAACGTTGCAACCACGGGCGCAGTTGTCGAAGCTGCCGCTCAGAGTGCCGTCGACAAATTCGTGCTGGTCAGCGCGATTGGTGCCGACGAACGTTCAACCAACCGCTACTTCAAAACCAAGGGCCAAGCGGAAGCCCTGGTCAAAGTGTCGGGGTTGGCTTACACTATTTTGCGAGTGCCCCTTCTTCTGGGTCGGGAAACGGAAGGGGCAGCAGCTCTGCGACGCCAGATCCATCGTCCCCGAGCCTGGCTGATCGGTGGAGGGCGGCACTTGGAGCAACCCCTGGATGTGGAAGACGTGGCCACTGCAGCCAGATTAGCCTCCACCCCGGATCGAGCTCAGGATCGCACTTTGGAATTGGCGGGGCCCGCGACTTTATCCCATCGCCAAATGATTCTCCGCGCCGCCCATCTGTTGGGACAGCAGATCCGGATCTCGTCGATTCCCAAAGGTCTGGTCAAAACGGCACTGGCCATTCGTCAGAGAATGGCCCCGGCTGGATTTTCGCCTGACGTCCTGGAGGTGATCACGGCGGACACCAAGTTGGACCCGAACCCTGCGGCCGCCGAGCTGGGGATTGAGTTGACCGGGCTGGATGAGATGATCCAGCATAGTTTGGAGACAGAACATGAATGAAACGGTAGAGTCCCAGAGCAGTCCTACTCCCCAGATTCGGCCCAAGCCCCCCCTGTGGCAGAAGCTCCTTCCCTGGCTGATCACGCTGGCCTGCTTCACCTACCTTTACACGGTTCTCGACCGGGCGGCTGCGGCGCAGGGAAGCGGATTGGTTTCCTACCTGACGGAGATTTTCGGCAGGGTGAGCTGGTGGCGGTGGCTGGGGTTGATGGTTCCTTATTCTCTTTTTTACTTTGCCATCGATACCCTGGTTATCTGGCGTGTGATCAACTGGTTCAATGCCAAGATCCATTACTTCGACCTCCTCCCCATTCGAGGCAGTTCCTACATCCTCTCCATCCTGAACGAACAGGTGGGCAAGGGGGCCATGGCACTCTATTTGAATCGCCGAGATGGGGTTCCCGGTTGGGAAGTGGGTTCCAGCATGCTGTTTGTCATGTTCTGTGAGTTTTACTACCTGCTGGGTTGGGCCACCATCGGTGTCACCCTCCAGTGGGATCGCTTTCCTGATATCTTTCATCTCATTCCCTGGATCGCCCTGGGCGCGGGTGTGTTCTTCGTCGTTTTCCATCTGTTCTTTAGCGGCCGGATTGGGAAAGGGGTGGCATTTCGCGACAGAGCCCTGTTTCACTCCTTCCGGCAGGCCAAAGCCTGGCAGTACGGAGCTGTGCTGATTCTGCGCTCGCCGGCCATGCTGGGGGCAGTCCTGGTCTATACCCTGTCCCTGCGACTCTTTGGTGTGGAGGCAAATTTCAGTGAAATGGTGGGCTATCTGCCGGTGATCTTCTTCGGTGCCGCCTCACCCGGCCCCATGCGCTCGGTGGCGATCCTTCTTTGGGTGATTCTCTTTCCCGAAAGACCGGGTGAGATGAGCACCTTCGGTTTCGTCCAGCACAATTTCTTTATCTTTTTCAATGCTTCGATCGGCCTTCTCTTTCTGCGGCGGGCCAATCGAGAGCTCTTTGGACAAGGGACCTAACCCGGATTGCTAGTCATTTTTGAATAGGCTTTCTGCGTAGGGGCGCACGGCTGTGCGCCCATCGTTCAATCCAAGATCGAGGGGACCTGAGAGAGTTCCCAAGGTTAGTGAGAAATGTGGGTTAGCCCGTCTCATTCCTGGGCCGCTGGGAACGCGGGTTGAGCGCTACCAGGCGGTCGGCGATGGAGAGCAGGGTGCTGACGACCAGTAACCAAATCACCGGAGTGAGCAGAAGCTCCAAGCCACTGAGGCCCAGACGAATCAGGATGTCACCGCCGAGGGGAACAAAGTAGAGCATGCCGTTGCAGCGGCCCAGCCAGCTCATGCGGAGCTCTCGCTGGCGATGCAGCCAGTAGGAATCGATCACGTACTGGGCAAAGGCGGTGGCGATCAAAAGGGGAAGGATCCAGGGGAACACTCCACGGGTGGCGCCTGCCATCAGGCCACAGGTCACGAAGAGGAAATCGGCCGTATGATCAGCGGCACGACCTGTTACGGTCGCGGTTCCCAGACGGCGTGCAATGGGTCCGTCGACGATATCCGATACGATGGCCACCACAAACACGATCCCTGCCAACACGGCAGAAGAGGCATCTTCTCGAGTCATGAGGAAGACAAAGGGGAAGATCAGGAACAAACGAAAAACGGTCAGTGCGTGGGCCATAGAGTCTTCAATTCAAACACCCGTCTGACCCATTGAGTCCTTTAGGGTCTGGTGATGCTTTCAGCTTTCTTGCTCGGGGCCTGAAACCTGAACCGATCCATTTGGGTCAGTTGCTCATAGGAGCCGAAGCGGCGGGCCTCTTCATCGGAAAGACGGTCCAAAGGATTCAGCTTCGTCACCTTCTCGCTGTCAAAACGGTGCAGTTCTTTGTAGAGGGTCGATCGTTCGACCGGAATGCGTCCGGCATTACGAATGACACGGCGCAGATCGACAGGGCGAACCAGTTGCCCATGAGTGGATCCGGCCGATGTGGAGATGCTTTCGTTCATCAAGGTCCCGCCCATGTCGTTGGCACCCGCAGCCAGGCAGGCCTGGGATAACTTCAATCCCTCCTTCACCCATGAAACCTGGATGTTGGGAATGTCCTGGTTGAGAACCAGACGAGAAATGGCATGCATTTTCAGCACCTCCATTCCACTGGCCCCTGTCCGGACATTTTTGATCAGTCCATCCGTAAACATGGGAGCATCGGTGTGAATAAAGCTCAGTGGGACAAACTCGGTGAAACCTCCGCTCTGCCGTTGCAGATCCCTCAGTAACAAAAGATGCCGTGCGCAGTGGCGAGTGGTTTCCACATGACCGTACATGATGGTCGAGGTGGTGGGGATTCCCAGCGAGTGAGCGGTTTGAATCACTTCGATCCACTGGCTGGTGGTGATCCGTCCCGGTGCGATGCGGTCTCGCACTTCCTGGACCAGTATCTCAGCGGAAGTCCCGGGCAGACTCCCGATGCCAGCACTTTTCAGCTCCGACAAGTATTCGCGAAAGCTCATACCGGAGCATTGGGTTCCATAGAGGATTTCCTCGGGAGAGAAGGCATGGATGTGGAGTGCAGGTAGGGCTTCCTTGACCACTCGGCACAGACGGATGTACAGATCACCGTCCATGCCCGGGGGAAGTCCTGCCTGGATACAGACTTCCGTCGCCCCAAATTCATAGGCCTCACGGGCCCTTCGGAGAATTTCCTCCTGGGGTAGGTAGTATCCTTCATTGTTGCGATAGGTACGGCTAAAGGCGCAGAAGCTACAGCGCTTGACGCAAACGTTGGTGAAATTGATGTTGCGGTTCACCACATAGCTGACTTCCTCCCCCACGGTCTGGTGACGAAGAGTGTCGGCAGCCGACAACACGGCCCAAAAGTCCGTACCCGTTGCCGAAAACAGGCTTGTGGCTTCATCCTCGGAAAGGTCCTTCCCTGTGAGCGAGCGCTCCAGTATGTGGGCAGTTTTGCTGGTCGCAGTTTTCAGGTAACTTTCAATCGCTTCTTTCATAGCTGGAGTTCAGGGTAGGGTTTCGATGGAGCAGGGAAGGGAGCGCCGCTCCAGTCGCACCCGTGCCAGTAACCTTGCCCATCCGCCTCACCACGAAGCCGCTGGAGCAGTTCTGGTGTGAGCCAGTCGGAGCTTTCCATGAAATATTCCGGGTAGATGGGAAAACGCGCCTTCAGTTGATATCCATGATCCTTCATGGACTGCTGCATTTCCCCGATATGAGGCCAGGGGGCCTCCGGGTTCACATAATCCTTGGTTACGGGTGAGATTCCTCCCCAATCGTTGATTCCTGCATCCAGGTACATCAGGTAGTTTGAACTGAGATTGGGAGGCACCTGAAGGTTCATCTCCGGGCCCAGTAGAATCCGGGCCAGGGCCACCGTTTCCAGCATCTCCTCGGGAGAGGCCTGGGGGGATTGCTCCATGGGTGTGGTGGGTTTGGAACAGAAGTTCTGGATAATCACCTCCTGGATGTGGCCGAAACGCTCCTGCAGATCCTTGATGGCCAAAAGAGCGTCGATTCGCTCCTGGGGTGTCTCACCGATGCCGACCAGAAGACCCGTGGTAAAAGGGATTCCCAGCTCTCCAGCAAGCTCCAGGGTCTTTAGCCTGACCTGTGGGTGTTTACTGGGAGCGTGCTCATGGGGACCTCCCGGCTGGTAAAGACGCTCGCTGGTACTCTCCAGCATCAAACCCATCGAAACGTTCACTTCTCTGAGAGTTTGAAGCTCACTTCGAGTCAGGGTGCCAGGATTACTGTGAGGATAAAGATCGGTTTCCCGGAGCACCAGCTCACACATCTCTCGCAAATAGTGAATGGTGCTCTCGTAGCCGTGGTCCTGGAGCCATGCCCGAGCCTCTGAATAACGCTCTTCCGGTCTTTCCCCTAGAACAAACAGCGCTTCCCGGCAGCCTGCTGCTTCTCCTTTGCGAGCCACCTCCAGCACTTCTTCAGGGCTCATATAAAGACTTTCCGCCTGCCGCGGACTCTGTCGAAAGACACAATAGTTGCAAAAATCCCGACACAGTCTGGTCAGAGGGATAAAGACCTTGGGGGAGAAGCTGACCACACGGCCCTTTCCACCGTCACGAACGGAGCAGGCCTGGGCACACATTTCTTTCACAGTTTGATCGTTCGTTGATTCAAGCAGTGACTTGGACATCGTCTTTGGTCCGCCAGATCAGGGTCTCAACCTGGTTACAAGTATAGGATTTTTGCGCAAGTTGATTGTACGTGGGGCGAACAAGTGGAGTCAAGACGGCCACCTCCCGGACTCGATATCCCGGATTGACCCAGCATACCCAAAGGCTGTAGCATGCCAGAAGAAAGTTATCTATGCACATTTTGAACTTCACAAGGTGGGTACCATGAAAAATGCACTTCTTCTATTTGCGGGCCTTTCACTGACCCTGTCCGGATGCAGCAGCACGGAAGCAGACGATATTGCAGGGGCAACCGTTCTTTCCTTTAACGAATCCATTCCGGTGGGAGATCCTGAGGGCCATCCTGCCGATCAGTACCTGAAAGTGACTCCCGACGGGACGGTGTTTTTAAGCTGGACGGAGGATGCCCCGGAGGCGGAGGGTCGTGACGCTTTTATCGCCGCAGTGAATACTGAAGGATTAGGTGAGGCCCAGCGGATCAACGACCAGCCGGGACAGGTCCAGTCGTATGGAGGCGACAACCGCACCAAGTTCACCTTCACTCCCGATGGTGGTTTGGCGGCTCTCTGGTCTTCCTTTGGTCAGGGCGGAGGGAAGGGCGCAGGAGGAGACATGAAGGTGGTCTATGCAGAGGCAGGAGGCTCCTTTCAACCGGCTGCTACCTTGAATGACGATGGGATGTCGGTCAATCACGCCTTTGGCATGATCAACACCAGTCCCAACGGAAAACTGTATGCGACCTGGATTGACGGACGCAACCGGAATTTTATCGGTATGTCTGATCCGATCTCGACTGCGGAAGCTCGTAAGGACATCAAGATGAAGGATCTCACCCTCCCGGAATCCGTCTTGAGCCGGCCGGCCAGGCCCATGAAGATGTATGAGTACGACAACTCGCAGCTCATGATGGCCTCCTCTGAGGATGGGGGAATGACCTGGAGTAAAAACTATCCTGTCACCGGTATGCAGGTCTGTTCCTGCTGCGTGCCCAACATCGCTTTCCTGGATGGCGGGGAAACGCTGGTCGTTTCCTATCGCTTTGTGACCGACGAGTATCTGCGCGACCAGGTGGTGGTTCGTTCCACCGATGGGGGTCAGACCTTCAGCGAACCCACCTATATCAGTGAAGATGGCTGGATCGCTACCTTTTGTCCCCATGCTGCCGCCTCGATGACCAACGATAACCGGGAGAGGCTCCATGCAGCCTGGTTTACCGGGGGCCGGACGCCTGAGGAGGCGGGAATCTACTACACCTACTCAGACGACGCAGGTCGGAGTTTCGCTCCTCGACGGCTCATGGCCAGAACCCCTGCTCACACCGTCTTGCATGCCGAGGTTCGAGTCGATAAGAACGACCGGGTGTGGGTTGCCTGGGAGAACATCGTGGAGGACAAGCCTCAAATCTTCCTTGCCCACCTGGATCAGGACCAAGGGGAGTGGAGTGAGTCTTACCAGGTCAGCGACGGCACTCACAATTCCATCTTGCCCATGCTGGCTGCAGATGGCGAGAACGTTTATGTGGCCTGGACCGACAAGAAGGGCGAGGACTCTCAGGTCATGCTGCGCTCGGCCGCTCTGTTAGGGAATTAGTGTAGGGGCGCACTGACGTGCGTCCAAGAGCCCTAGTTTTAACAACGACTTATTGGGCGCACGTCAGTGCGCCCCTACACAAGAGCCCTGGA
>JACZQQ010000145.1 GCA_022545645.1 Acidobacteriota bacterium
TTCCATAAATACGGTGACGTTTGTGGCGAGCGCGACGGCGTCGAGTTCGCGAAGCGACGACGACGCGATGTCAGTGACATCGTGGAGGAGGAGAGACAAAGAAATCGCCGCCGTCCCGCCGCCACCCTTTGGGCTGATGGAGGTTGCGGGTGATCTCTGTGTCGCTCGTCGTCGCCGATGTCCCTGCATCGCCTCCTCCTCGCTCCTTGATCTCCCCTCGCAAGCCCCATCAGCAAACATCATCGTATTTATGGAACGAGACACTAAGTGGGCGACGGCGTCGCCCACTTAGAAAAGGGGCAGGTTTAGAAGAAGTAGAAAACGATTCCCGCTGCGGCTTCCACGTTGTGCAGAATGCCACTGACAGGGAAAAAGATTCCCCCTGGACCTGAAGAGCTCTCTTCCAGGCCATAGCGAGGAATGGGACTCATGTGATCCTTGAAGTCGAATCGGAGTCCCAACCAGCGATTGAGGCGGGCCTCGAGTCCGCCACCCACGGCAATACTGATGTCGATCGAGGAAGTGAGCTGGGTCGGATCGGCGAGAAAATCGCCACTGAGAGCAGCGCTCTTGGCCTCATCCGTGGGGTTGAAGCGAACCGCGCCCAGACCGGCACTGAAAAACGGCCGTATCCGGCTCTCATTGTCCGTGAAGAAGCGCACGAAGTTGAGCTGAACTTGACCCACGTTGACCTTGAAATCGCGCTGCTCGATGACGCCTCCGGTGTCCTGGGTGATGCGTTGGTCGTTTCGACCGAAGCTGTAGTCACCTTCCAGAGTCCAGTGTTTGCTCAGGTCCAACGAGCCACGAAGGCGGAACTTTCCCCCGTTCAGAAATTGGGAGACATAGGAGTCCCCATTCAAATCGAAGGTGCGCTCCCCGGCGATAAATGAACCCCCGAATAAAATCGTGATGCGCGGGTTGGGGTGGGCCAGGGCGTTAGGAACAGTTGCGGCGGTAACCAGTAGTGCGCAGACCACCCATCCCAGAACTCGTTTTGTATTCATTGTTTTCATCTTGTCCTCTCTTTAGTTCCTGTTTTGCAATGCAGTGACTAACTTAGCGGTATCCAGGAAGCAGGACAGTGACGGTCATCACAGTACATCTGCTGCATACGATGACCATCGACAGCTGCGGAAGGTTGGAGACACCCAGAGGGGGGTGCCTGAAGGCCATATAGCGGAAAAATAGAGGGGGAAGGTCTTTTCAGAGGTCCTGTTGCCCTACCTGGACCTGGGAACAATGGTTCTTCGATGAAGTCCCTTGCCGATGATCTTCTCGCCCTCCTTCACTTGCACCTCAAAAAGGAGTTTTCGTCCATCCGCCTCCAGGACTTTCGAAGACACGGTCAGTTCGGACCCCGGTAGGGCAGGAGCTTTGTGCTTGACCTGTACTTCATATCCCACAGTGGCGAAACCGGCGGGAAGAAAGGGCCGAACTAATTCGGCGGAGGTGAGTTCCATCCAGGCAATCATCATGGGTGTACTCAGGACGGAAGTGCCCGTTGGAGACACGGTGTGTTCCTCTTCCACAGTCAGAACACGCTGATCGGTGATTCCCGGCCTAATGCCGTCAAACTTGTCCATCCCGTTCTTGAGTTCTTAGTGCCTCGTTCCATAAATATGGTGACGTTTGTGGCGAGCGCGACGGCGTCGAGTTCGCGAAGCGACGACGACGCGATGTCTGTGCGCATCGCGGAGGAGGAGGGACAAAGAAATCGATGCCGTCCCGCCGCCACCCTTCGGGCTGATGGGGGTTGCGGGCGATCTCTGTGTCGCTCGTCGTCGCCGATGTCCCTGCATCACCTCCTCCTCGCTCCTTGATCTCCCCTCGCAAGCCCCATCAGCAAACGTCATCGTATTTATGGAACGAGACACTTAGGGAAGGATAGATCAGACACTCGTGGAGATCAATTCACCTCGCCGTGAGCCAGAAACCGCAGAAGGAGGTTCTGATCCTGGGCCTCACAGTGAAGAAACTGCACGGCCACCGAGTTGAGGGCTTTCCCATGACGCTCAATGGGGGTGACTCGCAAGACCCAGCCGACGACATCGATTTGATTGCTAGGGCTGAAATGGATTCTCGTCGCCAACCGATCTCCCCTAACCAGGGAAACAGGGGTGTCAAAAGCCAACCCGCCTACACTGATATCCTTGGTCATACAGTCAAATTCCTCACCAACGAGATTGCGGTCGGAAGCATCGACGACGGTACAAGCCAGACGGATTTGCGTGCGCACCCGGTACGACTGCCTGCGCTGCACGGTGATTCCTCCCCCGCGCAACTTCGCCACGACATTGTGCTTGGATGCCTTGACAATTTCGGCTTCCCAAAAATAGGCGATGGCTTGCTCATCCCAGTATTTGATCCGAACTCCCGATCCCTTTCGAAAAGGGAGCGGCCAGACCGGTCTGGCTAGTTCCAGGCAGACTTCGTTGGGAGAGCTTTGGGTCACCATGGCCGGGACCTCTCCCTTGGATTTCACATGGATGGATATGGCTGATCCTGTTCTTGGGTAAGTACCAGGACTACTCGTGGATGGTTCACCCTCTTTTTCTATTGGCTGAGGATGTTCATTAGACACACTTTGATTTCCTAGATTCATGCTTGTCCTCCCTTGCGCTTTTATCAAGCAAGAAAGGATCCAATGTTCATGGAATGAGTTAAGTTAATGAAATATGGGAACTTATGAAAAATAAGTAGGGGTCTCTGGAGAGGGATTATGACCATTTGTGTCAACTTGGGTTGACACAAATGGTGATTTCTCGTGACGGTCAGGTGATGAAGGAGAGAAGGGTTGGACAGCGTGGCCGCAGAAAACGGCCACGCTGTCCACTCGATTAGAAGTTGTTCGCGCTCTCGTTCCCCCTTGCTGACTCCAAAGCGGCGGTTTCCAGGCCCTTATTGACGAGTATGCGAACCTCAACTCGTCGATTCTGCTGGCGGCCCTGGGAACTGGAGTTTTCAGCCACAGGGGCCAACTCCCCATATCCGTGGGGCGTGATCATCCGTCGTAATGAAATCTGGTGATGCTCGATCAAGTAGCGCACCACCGTTTCTGCTCGGCGCTGGCTGAGTAGAGCGTTATAGTTATCGTCTCCATCTGATGAAGCAAATCCTTTCACTTCAATCAGATAACCCTTCACATCGTTGGTTTGACGGGCCAGTCCGTCGAGTTGAGCTCGGGCATCTCCCGACAGGCTGGAACTGTTGAAGGTAAAGGCGATGACGAGCATGTGGGTTTCCTGATACTCGTCCAGGGCGGAAACTCGCTTGTCGGTATTATCGGCCCGGGAAATGGCGCGATCGGCAGTGCGTTGAGCCTGCCGGGCTTCACTGCGTGCTACACCGAAGGCCTCATTCAATTCCGTAATCTCTCCGGACAGGATCTCGGTGCGCTCTTCGAGATGATCCTGGCGGTTGTGGGCTTCCTCGACGCGCATTTCCACCGGCGACACTCTTGACGAGATAATCTGGGCAATCCTGAGATCGTCCTGAGTGAATTTGATCTCCTGGGCCACGAGTTCTCCCGAAGAGGTGCCATGTCCTTTCACCTGGAGCTTAAGGCCAAGAAGGAGATGTTGGGGAGTATAGCTGTTGGCTTTACGAAAGAAATTCTTTTTCCGCTCTTTAATGACAGTCTCGTCGGTCACGGCGATGCTCATTTCAGAGCCTCGCTCATCCCGTAAGGTAAAACCATCCGTTGAGCGCTCGACGACGACACCGTTGGTCTTCATGACGCCCAAGGGAGCCTGAGTTTTAGGCTCGCTGCTGGTTTCCTGGGCGGCCTGCATTCCCAGGGTGGCGAAAAAGACCACCAGGGGAGCAATAATCAAATGACGTTTAATCCGTTTCATAACAATTCCCTCCTTTTCTTAAAAAGGTGCAAAACGATCATGATCAATTTTATGAAAGTTCTCTGACGGTATACCGACATCTTGGAGATGGTGCGGGTTCCAACCCGCGTCCTCCTGAGCGGATCGCAGCCCGATGATCTCCGATTCCTTTACTTAGATGCGCGTTTCTCAAATTTGTTCCCTGAAACCCGTTTACAAAGTAACACACAGGCGTCCATCTGTAGAGAAGTCAGGAAGTGAGATATCAGTGGAAATCGTTGATTCTACTGAGGGTAAAGATGGGTCTCTCACCTTGAGTCAAAGGGTCCCATCCGAACTACAAAGCGTGAAATGAACGAAAGGTCCGATGTTACAGATGTTACGAAGGTGTGAATGAAGGGGATAGTGTCCCAGATTGTTTGTCAAAGATTAGTTTGAAATGAACTTTGAGGCGCACCTCCCCTGTATCCGAAGCGTTTCAGAGATGTTGTCACGAAGCGGATTCGGCACCTGAGGTGCCTCCCACCTGTAAACCAAGCTTGTCTCAACGAAATCATCGGGTTTTCGGATGCTGAAGTTCACCTCTCTGTAACCCTCTGATTATTTGGGATTTATGCTTATCCGAGTCACTTGCCGTGGCCAGGCCCTCAGGCTTGGCATTCCATTTGCTTAGAATGTCATTGAGCGCTCCCAATGGAGCGACTGATAAGATGGAGGTCTGAGTGATTAGGAGATTTAATGAGGGTCTCCCACCAAGCAGCTGAAGCGATCCGATGAATGATTTCGATTACCGTAAAGCGGTTTTATTAGTCATCTTGATCTTGGTGGTCGGTCTTTGCCTGTACCGATACCGAGACCTCTGGCCTTTTGGCACCGATAGCCCGAAGCCCTCCGTCATCGTGGTAGAAGATAGAACAGCCTCTCTGTCTCTGGATGAAGAGACCAGGGCTGAGATTGTCGACTACTTTAGGGGGGTCAGGATTCCCCCGGAGGAGAACAACCTGGACTTTGCCAGAAGTTTGGATTCTGTCGGTCGTTCCCAGTTATCCGAGGGAAATGATGAGGAAGCCCACAGCACCTATCAGAAGGTTCTGGCTATTAGTTACCAGCAGGGCAGTCTGAAGGGGATAGGTACTGCTCTACTGGCTCTATCCGAGATCGCAGAGCGAGGAGATCATCAGGGTGAAGCTCTGGGTGTTGTCCTGCTCCTCTCCAAAATGGCTGAGGCCATGGGCAGAGAGGAGAAGGAGGTCATGGAGCTCAGACTTGCCAGACTGCTGGAGCAGCAGGACGGCATCGAGATGCAGATGACGGGCATCCTGGAGGAAGGGGCGGAAGAGGGTCCTGAACGGACCACCCTTGCCAGCGAATCCGAAGCTGCAACACCACCTGGGAGTGATTCAACGGATGGAGGGTCCGAAGCGGCAACACCACCCGCCAATGACTCGACAGACAGAGAAGTCCAGCCAGCGAAGCCGGCCCCCAAAATCTCCACAAGCGGGCGGCTTCAAGTGAATCCCCGCATCCTTCAGTTGGCTGATCAAATTGAAATTCAAGTGAGCAGGTTCCGAGGCCTACCCGTTGGCCAACCCATTGTCAAGACCTTTGCCAAGCGAGAAGAGATCGAAAAACGGTTGCTCGAGTTAGCCCATGAATTGAATCCTCCCAGCCAAGTAGAAGTGGACAAGAAAGCACTGGTGAAACTCGGCTTGATTCCCCGGAGTTTCGCCCTCGCCGAATTCCTTCGTAGGACTGCACTGCTCTCCACCGTCAGTCTCTATGACCCTAGAACGAAGACCCTGTATATTGCCGATTCCCTTACCGGTATGGAGGATGGTGAAGTAGAGGATGAAATTGTGGTGAGCCTGGTCATGAACCTGGTTCATGCTCTACAGGACCGGCACTTTAACCTGACACCTTATTCCGTAAGGGTTGAAGGCAACGACGACGCTTCAATGGCTCGCCTGGCGCTCGTTCTGGGAGACGCTCTAGCCGTCTTGGTCGACTACAGTGTGAGTTCCCAGTTACTTAGCCCTGCACAGGTCAGCGATGTTGATTTGTCTTTTCGCCAAGAAATCGAGAGCCAACTGGGTGAAGACGTTCCCGAGGCTCTCAGGGAGATCAATGTTTTCCCGGCTGTTGCCGGTTTCAAGTTCATGCGGTCCTTTCGGAAGTGGAACAGTCTGGAAGATGCAACCAGGCTCTATTCCGACTTCCCCCGCTCAACGGAACAGTTCATGCACCCGGAAAAATACCTTGCTCAGAGGGATGATCCGACCATCGTTGAATGGCAGCCCCCTCCAATCGTTCTCTCTGTTCCCTGGAAAAGGATCGACACCAATGTCCTTGGTGAGCTTTCCTTATACCTGGTGTTGAATAGGTTTATTGAAAGACACAAAGCTGTGCGGGCTTCTCAAGGCTGGGATGGCGATCGCCTTGAATTGTTCGAGCATCCAAACGGAAACTTGGCGTTCGTTCTTCGCTCGGTGTGGGATACCGAAGAAGATGCCAGAGAGTTCGCAGCGGCCTACTCGGACCTTGTTCAAAAGAAGTATCCCGGCGCCCAGCTGGTCAACGCAGGGGGTAATCGTCGAACTGAAATCAAGGAACTGCAGTGGGAGTCCGACGGTAACCGCATCATTCTGCGCGTTAACGGATCTGAGGTAGAGATCATTGAAGTCGAACCCATCTAATCGGCGAAAGGCCGTCTGATTCGATTCTGTTAAAACTCCTGAAGAAACCGGGTGACAGTGGAGGGTTATGACCTGCCTCTTCGATGCCGTAAATCTGCCCGATGTTGGGGTGATTCAGTGAGGCCAGGAGCTTGGCTTCCCGTTCAAACCTCGCCAGCCGCTGGGGGTCTTTGGTGAACTGCTCAGGCAGCACCTTGATGGCGACTTCACGGCTCAGGTTGGTGTCCTCAGCACGATACACCTCGCCCATGCCGCCCTGGCCGATCTTCTCTAGGACTTTGTAATGAGAGAGTGTTTTGCCAATCATGTTAGTTGTCCGTGGGGACGAGGCGTTTGAGTTC
>JACZQQ010000146.1 GCA_022545645.1 Acidobacteriota bacterium
TTGAAACATTCTTCGAGGATGCCGAGTTCATCGATTTGATTGCCTTGTACGGAGTTGAAGGCAGGTAAGGACTCAATTCACCAGACGGCGGATTTGTTGTTCAAGCTCAGCCCGACTCATAAAATGCGAACTCGTCAACTCCAAGTCATCGTCCAAAGTCGTGCGTATTTCAAAGCGGGCACTTCCCCTGAGGATGTCCTGCACTTCTTTTGAAGTCAGGTCTGAAGGGTGGGGCCCCAATGGAGAAATCCAGATTTCTTCTTCTCCACGTTTGCAGCCTACGACGAGGTGGTTCCGTTGGCAGAAGAACTCAAGATAATCTAACGTGATCAGATCTGTTTTTCTCATCCAAGGCTCCTTGAATTTCCTACTTCAGTATAACGGTCTGACCTAAAACGGTGCAAACGCACCTCAGCAGCACCAAAACAGACAGCGAAGAATGAGACACTACCGGACATGAATAAGTTCATCCTGATGTTTGTTCTTTTCCTCTCCAGTCTCACAGCCCAGGCATCCGACCTTTCCCTGTTTGCGGGTTGGACGGGCGTGGGATCACTCGAAACCGTTGCAGGTCAGGTCAATCTGAGCAACTTCAATGTTTTTGGAGTCCGCTGGGAAAAGGATTTCCTTGTTGTATTAGGTTTTGAGAACACCCTCAGTTTCTCATCGGGATCTGTCCTGGCCATCGCAGGCGAAGATAATGGAGGCTTGAACTACACGGGTAATCTGGTCATCAACCTGCCCGTGAGGCGAACACTTCCCTATTTCACCTTGGGACTCGGGGTTTTGCACAGGTTTGGAACTTCCTTTCCTGATGTGGGGAGCAGATTTACATTCAATTGGGGAGCGGGGTTGAAACTACGCGGTCTTCTGGGCCCTATGGGCGTGCGTATCGATTATAGGCGCATGACCATCTATGGTGTTCTGGACGAGAACGCCAAAACCCATGAGATCTCCGGGGGTGTAATGTTCCACTTTTGAAGAACTGACCACAGACCGCAGACCGCTGACCGCGGTCAGCGGAAATTCAAAATTCAAAACTCCAAATTCCAAACAAATTCAAAATCCTAAATCCCAAATCTGATCTGGAATTTGGAACGCGCCGGGAGCGAAGCACTAAGTACTCACGGGGGGTAGATTACCGGAAAGAGTGGGCGGTTCTTCCGGTGAGGGTAACAAAAAAGCGGGCAAAACCCCGGGTGAGGTCAGAAGAACGACACACAATAGTATGGTCTGAAGCCCAAAGACGTCGCTGAGGATTCCCACCGAGGGGAGAATAAATCCCGAAACCCCCCAGGCGAAACCCATCATCAGGGCAGCCACGGTACTGGCAGCCTCTGGAATCAGCCTCTGGGCCATCACCACATTGACCGGATTGGAGAGGAGAAGAAATGCTCCTGCCAGGGTGCACAGGAGCGTTGAAATTGGACCGGTGGTCAACAGGAACGCCAGTGCAAGTGGAGCATATCCGATCATCGACACAATCAGAACTCGCTTACCTCCGAAGCGATCCGCCAGAATTCCACCCCAGAGTCCCGAGATGGCCCCGGCCAACAGAAAAAGGGTCAGGCCCAGAGCTGCCTCCATTGCACTGTGGCCTCGCTGGGTCAGGTACAAGGGAATAAAGGCCACAAACACGATGTGGTTGATCGAGCGAACGACCACCAGAGAATAGTGGATCAAAAGCAGCCGACGGTTTTCCTTGAGGCGTTCTCTGAGGTGAGTTCCCCTGACCTTCTTTTCCACTTCTTGCGGTGAGGGTCCATATTTTAAAAGGTAGGCACTCATCAACACCCCGGGCAGGGCCGCCCAGTAGCTGTTGTTGAGACCCGCCAGGGTAATGACACTGGTAATGTAAATGGGACCCATCGAATACCCGATCATTCCACCGGTAATGAACACCGCCATCTGATAGCCACGACGTTGGACTCCCACTTCAGCCGTAACTGCCGCCCCCTGGGGATGAAAAGCGGCGATTCCAACGCCCCCCAGGACGACCAGGAACAACAGGGTAATGAAGCCGGGAGCGATTCCCAGGGAACAGATAAAAACACCGGCCACTGCCGGCCCCATTGCGGCAAACACCTTGTGGCGAAGGCGGTCTGCCAGATAACCATACAGAGGTTGCATGAGAGAGCTGGAAAAGACCAGGGCCCCACCCAGGATGCCTGCCTGAGTCAATGAGAGATTGAGTTTGTCGCGAAGAAAGGGAAGAAAAGCGCCCAACATGCCTGCGTAGGCGTCAATGAGAAAATGGCCAGCGGCAAGAGTCAGAATGGATTTGTGGACCTTCATTGCGGCAAAAAAGAAGTATTGTCACATATTGCTGCCGCTTCCAAAAGCCAGCTGATCCAGGTTTCTTACCTAGGGGCGCACGGCCGTGCGCCCCTACATGCCTCAATCGAGAAGCCTCTAAACCTGGGCTCCCTTACCGCTTCGTTGACCCCCATGGCAACCCAACTCCCATAAGATAGAATGCTTCTGTGAAAATCTCTGATTTTGACTATCCTCTACCCCCTGAGTTGATCGCCCAGTATCCGAGTGTGCATCGCGATCAGTCTCGGTTAATGGTCGTCGATCGGGCAACCCAAAGCTTCGAGCACCATCGGTTTCGAGATCTGCCGCGCTTCCTTTCATCCAGTGATCTGCTCGTCCTGAACAACACCCGAGTGATTCCGGCTCGCCTCCATGCTCATCGAGTAGACCGTCGGGAGAAGATCGAAGTGTTTTTGCTGGGTCCTGTTGAAGGGGATGTGTGGGAAGTGTTGGTGAGGCCAGGTAAAAAGGCGAGGCCTGGCACTCGCCTGGTGTTCCGACCGGATCAATTCGAAGCCAGCGTGCTCGAGAGTTCCCCTTCAGCGGTACGCCGGCTCCGCTTCGAATATTCCGGAGATTTCTGGGCCTGGATCGAAAAAGTGGGCCAGACACCGCTTCCCCCTTATATTGCTCGTCCCTCCACCCCAGAGGATCGGGAGCGTTATCAAACCGTCTTCGCCTCAGTTCCCGGGTCGGTGGCAGCTCCAACAGCGGGATTACACTTTACACCGGAATTGCTGGACCAGCTTTCCCACTGCAAGATTACCCTGCGTGTGGGTTATGGAACCTTCAGACCGGTTTCGGTGGAAACCGTGGAAGAGCACCAGATGGATGCTGAATACTATGAGATCGATTCAGAGGCGGCCGCCCGAATTGCAGAGCAGCAGAGGGGTGGAGGCCGCCTGATCGCGGTCGGAACAACCACGACGCGTGTCCTGGAACATGTCTTTTTCGAGCATTCTCGAATTGTACCGGGTGAGGGCTGGACCGATCTTTTTATTCGCCCGGGATTTGATTTTGGCCTGATCCAGGGACTGATCACCAACTTTCATCTCCCCAGATCGACCCTTCTGTTCCTGGTCTCGGCCTTCGCCGGAAGAGATCTGATCCAGAAGTGCTACCGTGAGGCAGTAGAGCGGGAATATCGCTTTTACAGCTATGGAGATGCGATGTTGATCCTTTAAAGAGAAGTTGCTAATTCGAAGTCGGTAACGTCCTTGAAGGTCTCCTGCATGTGTTCTTTGATCTTTGTGATCAATGCTTTTTCACTCAACCGGATGGCCTCCCGGCTGACCTCGAACTGTTCTGCGATGTTCTGTAGGGTTCTCGGCGTCTCAGCGATGAGGCGTTCGTGCAGGATGATCTTGTCCCGTTCCCGCAAGGTTCGAGAGAATTCTTCGATCTCTCGATTGAACAGGTTTTTCAGTTCCTTTCGAGCCAGTTGCTCGTCGACCGCATCCTCATTTGCCTTTAACGTGTCGATGTATTGAACAGACTGATTGTCATCGACATAGGCGTTCAGACTCAAGTCGCTGGATTCAATGGCCTGTTCTACCGCGACCACCTCTTCGGGGCGGACTTTCAATCGTTGAGCAATCAAAGCGGGAGTGGGTTCGATTCCCTGTAAGCGAAGCTTCTCTTTCTCCTTGCGTAAATTGAAAAGTAGCTTGCGCCTTTCGTTGGTTGTTCCCACACGTACGATTCGGAAATTATCCAGGATGAACTTGATGATATAGGCCTTGATCCACCAACTGGCATAGGTCGGCAAGCGCGCACCTTGATAAGGATCAAAGCGCTTCACGGCTTCCATCAGACCGATGTTGCCCTCCTGTATGAGGTCCATAATGTTGGTGTAGACTCGGTTGTAGAGTCTGGCGATTTGGACCACCACTCGAAGGTTAGAGGTGATGAGGCGGTAGGCCGCTTCCTGGTCATCGTGCTCGCGGTAGAGCACCGCCAATCGCTCTTCCTCCTCGGCCGTGAGGGGTTCAAATCGGCCGATCTCAAGCAGATATTTGGGTAGTGGATCCAGCTTGGCCAGCTTGACCTGTGACTCGGAGGACAGTTGTTGCGGTGAGAGTTCCTCGCTTTTCGGCTCAACCAGCGATTCGATGGTCTCTTCGCTGGGTTTTACCTTCTGCTTGGAACTTTTCTTGCTCGTCCTGCTCATCGGGAGATGACCTCGCTGCATAGATTAGCATATGTTGGCTGGAGGAGAATTCGGGGACTGTCCCCAAAATTCTCTAGAGGTGATGTAGGGTGAGGAAAGATGAATAATTCGGGCTAGTGAACGGTTTTGGTCTTCTTGGTCATGAAATCCATCAAAATATAGTTGGCAAGGTTCAAGGTGGTGGCGAAGTAGGCCTTCCCGCGACAAATCTGTGAGACTTTTTTGACAAAATCCACCAGATAGTAGTCTTTTGCCAACATAAAGGTATTGATAAGAATGCCTGCTTTTCGGCACTGGGTGACCTCCTGGTAGGTCTCCCGCAAGATCAAGGGATCCAAACCATACGGATTTTTGTAGATCCGGCCATTGGGAAGGGTGATTGCAGAAGGTTTGCCGTCGGTGATCATGATGATCTGGCGCAGGTCCTTGTTCTGGTTCAAAAGAATACGACGCGACAGGCGTAGGCCCTCGCAGGTATTGGTGTGGTAGGGGCCTACTTTGACCGAGGCCAGCTTGGCAAGTGGTATTTCCTCTGCCGAGTCATGGAAGAGAACCACTTGGAGAGAGTCTCCGGGAAACTGGCTGCGGATGAGGTGGGCCAGTGCCAAGGCCACTTTCTTTGCAGGAGTGAAGCGGTCCCCGCCATAAAGGATCATGCTGTGGCTACAGTCCAGCATGAGAACCGTTGCACAAGAACTGTGATAGTCGGTTTGGTAAACCATCAAGTCCTGATATTCCAGATTGAGGGGCAGCTTGAGTCCTTCCCGTTTGACCGCATTCAAAAAAGTGGCACTGATATCCAGGTTCAGGGTGTCGCCAAATTCGTAGGGTCGGCTGGGAGAGTCGGATTGGATCCCCGTGGAAAGCTGGTGCGTTTCATGACGACCAAAGCTGCTTTGGCCCAGGGAGCTCATCAATTCGCGTAAGGTCTTGTAGCCCAGGAAATCCAGACTTTTGTCTGTGAGTTCGAAGCGGATGTGTTGGACTGGGTCAGCTTCACTTCCTTCTCCTTCCCGGGGAGCCTGTTCCCAACCCTCTTCAGAGGCACGGATATAGTTTGCCTCCACCAAACGCTGGATCAATCGATCCAGGAGGTCCTGAACATCGGTGGACAACTGGCCGTCCGGGAAATCGTCCACGTAGCGGTCCAGGGCTTCACGCCATTCTGAGGGTAGGCGCTCATCCGTGGAGAGAATTTCCGCAAGGGCCTGATAGAGGCTTTCCAAGGTCTGATCGAAAGGAGTGCCGCGATAGAAGGGAGAATAAAAACCGCTCTCCAGAAAAAAATCCTTGAGCTGATTGACCAGCTCTTCCAGGTCGATCTCTTCCAGGGGGTGGGGGATATATTTGGTGTAGCGAACTCGACTCATCGTTCTTGCCTAGCGGGCCGGATTATGCATAGCCCGGGCTAACATTAGTTGAATGACCTTTTAGAAAGAGCAGGATCTCCCAAAAACTCTTCTTCCGGTTGCACGGCTTCTTTGAAGTAGCCGCGTTCCTCGTTGCGACTGAGTTTCTTTCCTGCGTAAAGGCCTTCCAGTATAAATTCGATGAGTGAAACAGCGGTGGGCAGATCGTCTTGTGGGGAAACTCCCATTTTTTCCAAGGTTTCTTCCAGTCCCTGAATCGATTGCACCTTTTGGAAATATTCCTGAGCCGGGGTTTTGTCGCTGACCTGGACTTCGCCTCCCAGATCGAACCACTGCACAATCTGATCGAATTGCTGGTTCGGAAAATGTCGCTCAAAGGACTTCAGAATAGCGGCCCGGATCAGTTGTTTGGCGATGTTTACGGCACCTTTGAGTTCTCCCTCGTACTCCAGTTCCAGTTTTCCGGTGATGGCTGGAATGGACGCATAAATGTCAGAAACACGGGGTACGACCTTCTCCTCCTGGGCCCTTAGCGCTCGCTGTTCGGCGTTACTGACGGTGTTTTCGAGGCAGGAAATCGGCAAACGCTGGCTGACACCGGAACGGTTGTCAATTCGCTGATCCTGGCGACCCAGAAAAGCGACTCCCTCGATGATCTCGGTAATGAACTCGGGAGTCACGATCGTTTTTGAGGAGTTTCGTTCGATCCAGGATTCCTGAAGAGTAATTCGAATTCCATCTTCGATGCGGTCAGGATAATGGGTTTTCACCTCTGATCCGATGCGATCCTTCAAGGGGGTGATGATCTTTCCCCTTGCCGTGTAATCCTCCGGGTTGGCTGAAAAGACCAGGAGGGTATCCAGGGGCAATCGGATGGGAAAGCCTTTGATCTGCACATCTCCCTCTTGCATGATGTTGAAAAGACCCACTTGAA
>JACZQQ010000012.1 GCA_022545645.1 Acidobacteriota bacterium
GGGTGGCGGCGGGACGGCGGCGATTTCTTTGTCTCTCCTCCTCCACGATGTCACTGACATCGCGTCGTCGTCGCTTCGCGAACTCGAGGCCGTCGCGCTCGCCACAAACGTCACCGTATTTATGGAACGAGGCACTAAGTAGATGAGTGAGTTCTTCCCTGGAAAGTCCTCGGACTTCAACCGTCTTGTTGCGAGAAGACCGTCCTCGGCTCAGCGAGAGATTCTTAGCAGGTACATTCAGAGTGCTGGCCAAAAACTCCAGAAGGTGTCGATTGGCACGGTTTCTCTGGGCTGGGGCGGTTTAGCGCTCCATTGTAGGAACCGACGATTTGGTCGTTGGTCGCTCCTGGCTGGAGGCGGACAGAAAGCAGGAGCACTCCTGCTTTTTCACGGATCTTGACTTCATCCTCGTTCACCCGCATGTCTCACAACCGACCTACTGAGGAGACAGATCTGGGCCCAAAGATGGAAGTTCCGATGCGCAGTACGGTCGCCCCTTCTTCGATGGCGATCCGGTAGTCATGACTCATTCCCATGGACAGTTCCTTCAGGGGTTGTTGGCGACTTCTGTTGATCTCGGCCAACAAGTCGGCCATCTGCCGAAAATAGGGCCGCGAGCCTTCCGCCTCTTCCTGGTAGGGAGGTATGGCCATCAGGCCCTGCAACTGGAGCCCAGGCATCGAATCCACCTGCTCCACCATATCCGGTATATCTTGAGGAAGGAGACCGTGTTTTTGAGGCTCTACTCCAAGTTTCACTTCAACAAACACGCGTAAGATCTTCCCCATCTCCTCGGCACATGCATTGAGCCTATGGACGATCTTGGGCCGATCCAGGGTTTGGATCACATCGAAAAGTTGAGCCGCACGCCTGACCTTGTTGGACTGAAGGGGCCCGATCAAGTGCCACTCCAGGCCACTGAGGTCGACGGAGGGAATCTTTTCTTCGGCTTCCTGAATGCGGTTTTCCCCAAACAATGTCTGTCCCCATTGGTGGGCCTGTTTGACGCAATCTGCAGAGAAGGTCTTGGAAACCGCCAGAAGGCGAATTTCCGCAGGATCGCGGCCGCAACCCAGGGAGATGGATTCGATTTCCCCGCTCAGCCGCTCAAGATTGGAGGCGATATCAACCACGAGCGTTAGTATATCTTACCTGTGGTAGGATGATGCACTCAGCAATGCCTGGAAAGTTCATCACATTGGAAGGGATTGAAGGCTCGGGTAAGAGCGTACAATTGCATCTGCTGGAAGAGGAGCTGAAAAAGCGCAAAGTTCATTTCCTGATCACACAACAACCCGGAGGGACGCCCTTTGGCAAGGAGGTTCGTCAGATTCTTTTGCAACAGGAGGGTGCCCAACGCGAACCAACGGCCGAATTGCTGCTCTACCTGGCCGATCGCTATCAGCACCTCAAGGAAGTCATCGAGCCCAGCTTGACACAAGGCCTTCATGTCCTTTGCGACCGTTATCATGACGCCACCCTGGCCTATCAAGGGCATGCGCGCGGCCTCGGTTTCCCAATGGTCGATCAATTGGCCAAAATTCTGGCACTACGGATTCCCGATCTGACCCTGGTTCTGGACCTGGAGGTGGAAGTTGGCCTCAAGCGGGCGAGAGAGAGGAATCAGAACGAAAACAGCGAGAATTGGGGACGGTTCGAGGCCGAGGACCTGTACTTTCATCGCAGGGTACGAGAAGGTTATCGATTATTGGTCCAAAGGGAGCCCAATCGAGTCCTGCTGGTAGACGCTTCGGGCACTCCAGAGGAGGTATTTAAGAAACTTTTGGGGCTTCTTGAGGAGAGGGAAATCATCGATTAGCGCATTACCGTGAGACTGAGAGACTTTGTTGGTAATCAGCGATTGGTTGAGATCCTGCGCCGGGGCCGGCTTCCCGGGGCCAGCCTATTTACGGGCCCTGAGGGTGTAGGAAAGAAGACGCTGGCATTGAGCCTGGCTGCCCTGGCCAATTGCAAGGAAGGCGCCAAGAACGAACTGTGTGGAAGGTGTTCTTCCTGCGTCAAGGAAGCCGCCGGTCATCATCCGGACATCAGGCTTTTCCAGCCCCACAAGAATCTCATCAAAATTGACACCATGCGGGAGCTCAATCGGGAAGTCCAATTCCGACCCTTCGAAGGGCGACTTCGGTGTTTTATCATTGATCAGGCTGAAACCATGACCGAAGAAGCCGCCAATTGTATTTTGAAAACACTTGAGGAACCTCCGGAGACCTCTCGGATTATCCTGATCAGTTCCTTCCCGCACCGCTTGCTCCCGACCATTCGGTCCCGCTGCCAAGCTTTCCCATTTCACCCCTTGGGCCGGGAAGAAATCCTACGCTACCTGGAGGATCATCTGACGGAGGATCATCCGGAGATGAGGGCTTCCTTGGCCGAAGGAAGCATCGCGATAGCCCTAAGCCTAGATCTTGAAGAGACGCTCGAGCAAAGGGACCGTATGCTGGAATTGTTGACCTCCTGGTGTGGGCAGGAGTCCTTCGAAGCCCTATACAAGCAATGTGAACAGCTCCCCCTGCGAAGTGAACTCAAAACGCGCGAGGGGGTTCGGCGCTATTTGAATCTCCTCCAACGAATCGGTGAGGATCTTTATTTCCTGCAGGTGGACACTCCCGAACGGATCGTCAATCAGGATCGACTGGACGATTTGCAAAAACTCTCAGAAGGTGTAGAGTTGAATTGGGTTAGAGATTTTCTCTACCATGTGGATCGAGCCAGATGGGACATCGACCATTACGTGAATCCGCTGATGTGTTTCGAGACCCTTTGGCTCATGAGTTCAAGGGAAACTAGCAATGTTGGAAATCGTCACCGTCAAGTTTGAGACCAATAAGTCCACGGCCAAGCTCTTGGCCCGTGACGTCGAGTTGCGCGTTGGCGATCGCTGCATCGTCAGCACGAAACGGGGAGTGGAGTTGGGTCTTGTCATCCATGGCCAGAGGGCTGAAAATCTTGATCTGGGCGCCTCTAAAGTGAATAAGGCCTTACGAAAAGCCACCGAACGGGATCTTTATCTTCACGAGAAGAAGAAAGATCAGGAGGCTCACGCCTACCAATTATGCAAAAAATTGATTCGAGCCGATAAGCTCCCCATGAAGCTCTCCCGGGTTGAGTATATCTTCGACGGCAGCCGGGTGATTTTTTATTTCACGGCAACGCGACGTGTCGATTTTCGCGGGCTGGTCAAAAGTTTAGCTCGTCGACTGCGTGCCCGAATTGAAATGCGGCAGATCGGGGCACGTGACGAAGCCAAGTTAATTGGCGGAATGGGGTGTTGCGGTTTGGGTGAAAACTGCTCCGCCCTGTTCTTGAAGGAATTGAAATCCGTCAGTGTTCGAGCTGCCAAGGAACAGGGTCTGACGGTAAACCCTGGGCGCCTATCCGGGATGTGTGGCCGATTGAAGTGTTGTTTGAACTATGAGGTCGGTGCTACCGGTGGCTGCGGGTCTGGAGCCTGTGCATAGTGTCTCGCTCCATAAATACGATGGCCTTTGTAGCGAGCGGAAGTACTGAATACTCCCTTTCATTAATACGGCAATACGGCAGGTTTGCGGATGGGGCTTGCGAGGGGAGGTCGCGAAGAGAGGAAGAGTCGATGCGCCTCGATCTGGGCTCCGTCGCGCTCCCAACAAAAGTTACCGTATTGATGAAAGCGAGTATTTAACCTGTTTCTTTGGCCTTTTCTTTCAGTTTGATACCCCACTCAGTAAAGCGCTTGACTTCCTTTGAGGAGTCACTGCTCTGGACAAATTGCTCGCACACTTTCACCGCCTCTGCAAAGGCATTTTGTTTCTCCAAGACCCCGATCAGTTTTTCGTAGGCTTTTGCCCACTTGGGATTGAACTGGATCGCTTCGCGGTAACGCTCTGCAGCTGCCGTGTAGTTGTGCCGTTTGTAGTAAAAATCACCAATCTCTACGTGTTCTTTGGCCTTTTGAGGGTCCGGTTCAGGAGGGCCTTCTTCGACTTCATCGACTTTTTCAGCCGTAGGATCTACTCGAATCAGTACCGGTTTCTTCCCGGATCGACCTTCCTGCCCGAACAGGGGAAACCCAAGAATCAGGAGCAAAAGAGGAATAAGATAGACGAAAAGTCTCATCTTTTACAGATCAGTCTATTTGACTTTTTATCTCTTGTCAAAAGCTGAAGAGGATGCTAGGCTATGCCGTAGTAAGCTTTCTGAAGCATCTGAACCTTTACCAATTGTCCGTTTAGCGTTGAGGAAGAGGCGCTTTCTGTTGAGGTAGATGATCATGGTTAACCGGAAGTTAATACGTCCGTCGCTGTCCGACCTGAAGGAGCAACCCCCTTCAAAGTATCTCGAGGGTCAAAGAAAAAAGGTTCCTCCGGAAACGACCAATGCCGAGCAATACTACTATTTGAAGCAGATGTCGAACAAAACTCCGATGGTCGTCCAGCTCGTTGACGGCGAGGAAATCTTCGGCATGATTGAATGGTACGACAAACATTGCATCAAGGTGAATCGTGAAACAATGCCGAACTTGCTGATCCCGAAGCACGTCATCAAATACATCTTCAAAGAAAGCGAACTCAAGGAAGTTGGCGCAAAGGGCCTATTCGAGAGTGAGGGTGAGATGGAATGAACTTGGCTGAACCCGTGAAAGGGTTTCCTGTCGTTTTCTCGACAGGGGATCCCCATGGGATCGGCCCGGAAGTCATCCTGAAAGCACTTTCACAATTCCCCACCATCCATCCCATCATTTTTGGAGATCCTCACTACCTCGAAGAGCTGAGGCAAGATCTGGGGCTGTCCTACGATTTGGATCAGGTCGAGGTCATTGCATCGGGTCATTACGACTATCCTCCTGCATGGGGCACATTGGAGAAAAAAGCCGGCCGATTTGCCCTGCAATGCCTGGAATCTGCCGTTGAGTACTGCCGGGACAACCATTTCCCACTGCTTGTCACCGGGCCGATCAACAAGAAGGCGACTCATCTTTGCGGGTCTACACGGCCCGGCCAGACTGAGTTGGTGGCCTCCTTTTTTCCCGCTGCAAATCCGGTCATGGCCTTTTTTTCAGAGCGCCTGCGGGTCCTCCTCATCACCGTTCATATTCCTTTACGGGAAGTTCCCTTAGCCCTTCACCACGATGAACTCGTCAGCAAGACGGAGGTTTTTATTGAAGCCCTCCGCCGCATCGACATTTCTCAGCCGCGACTGGCTCTTTGTGGCCTGAACCCTCACGCTTCTGAAGAAGGTTCCTTTGGTGATGAGGAGAAAACCATTCTCGAGCCTGCTGTTCACACACTGAACCAAAAGTATGGCCCTGAGACGGTCTCTGGCCCTTTCCCTGCAGATACGATTTTTCGCAAGGCTCTTGAAAACGAGTTTGATGGTGTCATCGCCTTATACCACGACCAGGGGTTGATCCCCCTGAAGCTGGTGGCATTCGAATCTGCCGTGAACGTGACCCTGGGCCTTCCTCTGGTCCGGACTTCCCCAGATCATGGAACCGCCTTTGACATCGCCGGACAGGGTATTGCCGATTCCCGAAGCATGGTACAGGCTATTGAATGGGGCATTCGACTGGCGAGAAATTAGGGACAGGCCCCGAATTCGGAAATTCTTAGGCCAGTCCCTAAATTCTCGCCAGGACGTGTTCATAGGCTCGTTGGCAAGCCTGAACATTGAAGCCTACAAGAGCCTCGCTCGACAGCTGAAAGGCTTCTTCCAGAGCCTGGTAGAACTTCGGCAGTTCCTTGACTTCGTAAAGAGGCACAAGGTACTCACCCTTGAGGAGAAAATAGTGGGAGAAAAGCGAAACAATCAGCGTAGAATGGTGCAGAAAGGGATTGATTTCGTACAGGCGCATCTGGGAGAGGCTCATCTGTTCTACCGCGTGCAGGTCGGCAAAGCTGGGACTGCGGACCCACTCAAAGAAACGGTCCATGGCTCCAGGAATAAGGACCGGATCCATTGGTTGGTGAGTGGAAACCAAAGGCCGGCTTGAAGTCTGCCGGTAAAAGTTTTCTTGATCGGGGACCAGGAGTTCCTGGAGATGAAGGAGATCGGTGGAATCCAGTTTCTCCATGGCTTTGGTGAGATCCATCACAGCCGAGAGAAGGACCTCTGCCTGGGACCGGGAAACTTCCCGTTGGCCCTGCTCAGGGCTTGGTGCACCCGCCTCGCTGAGAGAGGGCACCTTGCTGAGCTCGTATTCCAAAAGATGAGGTGCCAGGTAGTGGTCAATGAGAGACCTGAGATCGGTTGTCCGTTTGCCCAACCATTGCTTTTGCTGGTCGAGAGAGGCCAATTGGGCTGCTAACTGAAGCACTGGGCACCTAGCTAGAGACCATTTCCACCAGAGTTCGAACGCCGAAACCGGTGGGACCTTTGAGGCCTTGATTTTCCTTGGATAGATCGACTCCCGCGATATCGAGGTGACACCAGGGGACGCCCTCCACGAACTCCTCGAGGAACTTGGCTGCGATACTGGCACCTCCCCAACGGCCTCCCACATTCTTGATATCGGCAATGGAGCTTTCGATTTCCTTTCGATATTCATCATCCAGAGGAAGCCGCCAAAACTTCTCTCCAGAGCGCTCCGCGGCCTGCAAGAGTTTCTGGCAAATCTCCTCATTATTACTAAACAGGCCCGCTCGAAGATCTCCCAGCGCAATGACACAGGCCCCGGTGAGGGTTGCTACATCGACCATGTATTCGGGTTCAAGCTGCCGCCCAAAACAGAGGGCGTCAGCTAAGATAAGACGGCCTTCTGCATCAGTGTTGAGCACTTCAATCGTCTTTCCACTCATGGAGCGAATGACATCTCCCGGACGGAGTGCCCGGCCACTCGGCAGGTTTTCGACGGCCGGGATGAGGCCAACGATGTTCTTCTTGAGCTGCAGCTGAGCAATCGCCTGCATGGCCGCCAGCACCACACAGCCCCCCGCTTTATCCGACTTCATTCGTTCCATCGATTTCGGGGATTTCAAAGAAAGGCCGCCGCTGTCAAAGGTGACCCCTTTCCCCACCAAAACAATGGGTTTCGCGTCGCTTTCAGGTGCCCCACGGTGTCGCAGCACAATAAATCGGGCAGGTTCATCACTTCCTCGGGCCACGGCCAGAACGGCTCCCATTTCCCTCTTTTCCATTTCGGGCTCACCCAATACTTCAATTTCCAGGCTGTACTTGTCGGCGAGCTCCGTGGCTGTCTGGGCGAGGCTGGAAGGATTGACCCGGTTCCCCGGTTCGTTGATCAGTCTTCTGGCTAAATTGGTAGCCTCCCCTAAGATTTCACCCCTCTTGATGGCCTCTTCAACACCCGCAGTCTCCTCATCCACCACAAAAAGGATGTCCTCGATGAAGTTCGGCGACCTGTCCTTGGTCTTATAATCATCGCCTTCATAGGTAGCGATAACCGCTCCTTCAGCCGCAGCCTGAAAGGAAAGTTCGGGATCCGCCTGGCTGAGACCGTGGACGGCCAACCGTTTGAAGTTGTAGCCTTTCACCTGACCTACGGCTTTCATCATGAGGCTGCGAACCGATTGGGCGTTATAGTTCTTTCTTTTTCCTGCTCCCAAAAGAATGAGTCTTCCGGCACCCAGCTGGTGGGGCCGATGGATGACGGAAATTCGGCCCACCTTGGCTTTCCACTCCTCGGTACTCTTCAGCTCACTCAGTAGCCCATCTAGTTTTTGATCCAGTGTGGAGGTGAATTCCTCTTGATCATTGTCGTCCTCGAACAGGGGAATCATCAGGGCATCACACTCGATAGAATCCCAAGTCCCCTTCACCAGTCGGATATTCATCACTTTCTCCGTTTCAATTCCATTTGTACTTCCCGTTCAATCGTTTTTCGTCGTGAACTCTCTCTTTTGTCGTGGAGCTGTTTTCCTCGAGCCAGGGCAATCTCTACCTTGACGTTTCCATTTTTAAAATAGACAGAAAGGGGAACAAGCGTGAGGCCCTTTCTTTCAGTCTTCCCTATAAGCTTGTTGATCTCTCGGCGATGAAGAAGCAACTTTCTGGGGCGCAACGGCTCATGACTGTCAAGACCTCCATGCGAATAGGGCCCAATATGGCAGTTTTCCAACCATGCCTCCCCTCCCTTAATTCGTGCGTAGCTTTCTTTCAAACTAATCTTGCGCTCGCGAAGTGCCTTCACCTCGCTACCCTGTAAGGCAATACCCGCCTCGAAGCGATCCAGAATCTCATACTCGTGGAATGCCTTTTTGTTCTTACCCACAATCTGTTCAGACATCGGCCGCACCGTTGAGAAAGGCTTCCAGGGCACTTTTCCAGGTTCTGAGCAGGGGGATCCCTTCGAGTTCCAATAGATAGTTCTCGAGTACTGAATTGGCAGGCCGCCGAGTCGGTGTTGAGAAAGCGGAACTCTCAATAGGATTGACCTGGAGACTGAGTCCGCTGAGGGAAACAATCTCACAGGCCAACTCATGCCATGAGCAGTTTCCCGAGTTGGTCACATGGTACGTCCCTGTTTTTTTCCCTTCCACAAGACAGAGAGTCATATAGGCCAGATCACTGGTGAAGGTGGGGCTACCCCGCTGATCACTCACCACCTCCAGGCTCTCTTTCTCTTGTGCGAGCTGCAAAATCTTCTCGACGAAATGAGATCCTTTCGATCCGAAAAGCCAACTCGTACGAACAATCAGATGCAGTGGGCAAAGCGAACGGACAAAGAATTCACCCGCCAGTTTTGACCGCCCGTATTCGTTGAGTGGGTTGGTTGGATCCCACTCTCGATAAGGCCGCTTCTGGGTACCATCAAAAACGTAATCCGTGCTGTAGTAAACCAATCTGCTGCCGTTTTCAGCAGCAACCGCCGCTAGGTTCCTGGCTCCCAAGGCATTGACTCGATAGGCCTCAAAGGGATTGGACTCCGCCTCATCGACGCGCGTTAAAGCCGCTGTGTGAAGAATCCAGTCCGGTTTCAATTTGGAAAACTTCTGACGAACGTCGTGAAGTGAGGCAACATCGGGTTGGCCCGAAGAAAGGGGGTAAATGGAGTGTTTGGCGAATGCTTTACACAGTGCCTGCCCCAGCATTCCTGTAGCGCCCGTAATGGCTATTTTCATGTTGTGAGTGTGTTCACGAACTCTTCAGGGTCTGATCCCGTTTTTCGTACATCTGTTCGTAATAATCATAATAGGCACCACTACGCACACGACTCACCCATTCCGTATTGTCCTGGTACCAGCGCACCGTCTGAGCAAGTCCCTCTTCAAGGCGAATCTTCGGCTTCCAACCCAGTTCCCGCTTAAGGCGACTGGCGTCAATCGAATATCGGCGGTCATGACCGGGCCGATCGGTGACAAACTCGATGAGTTCAGGAGGCTTTTTCAATATCCTGAGTATTTCGTGTACCATTTCCAAATTCTGTTTCTCTTGATCACTTCCAATATTATAGACCCGGCCGGGCTGACCCTCCATCAACACAGATTGAAGTGCATTACAGTGATCTTTTACATGAATCCAGTCCCGCCTCTGGAGGCCGTCTCCGTAAACAGGAAGAGCTTTGTCCTCCAGTGCATTGAGAATCATCAGGGGGATCAATTTTTCAGGAAACTGATGGGTCCCGTAATTGTTGCTGCAACGAGTCACAATGACGTCCATCCCATAGGTCTTGTGATAGGCACGGGTGAGGAGATCTGCTGCCGCCTTGCTGGCCGCATAGGGACTGTTGGGAGCAAGAGGGCTTTCCTCGGTGAATTTTCCCGTCTCATCCAGGGACCCATACACTTCATCAGTGGAAATCTGGATGAAGCGTGAGACTTTTCTTCGGCGACAGGCTTCAAGTAACACCTGCGTCCCTTCGATATTGGTTCGCACAAACACCGAGGCGTCGAGGATGCTCCGATCCACATGGGTCTCTGCAGCAAAATTAATGACCGCCTCGATTCCCTGGCTGAAACATTTTTCAACATCTTGGGCGGAGGTGATGTCTCCGCGGATGAAGGTGTAGCGAGGATCAGAGGACAGATCGGAGAGGTTTTCCAGGTTGCCGGCATAGCTCAGGCTATCCAGGTTCACAATGTGAACTTCCTCCTGCACCCTGAGCATGTGGCGAATGAAGTTGGAACCGATAAACCCCGCTCCTCCGGTGACCAGCAATTTCACGGCTGGTTCCTACTGGTTAAGGGAGCACTTTCCACGGACTGCTCCTCTTTCTGGTTGCTGATTGGACTTCTCTTTTCCTTCCCCTGTGCCACCAAATTGTTAGCTCGTAAGAGAGACTCAATGGTACCGGCATCCGTCCACCAACCCTCCAGGATGTCGTAGGTCATCTCCCCTTGCTCGATATATCGATTATTGACATCCGTAATTTCCAGTTCGCCGCGCTTGGAAGGCTCGAGAGTACGAATGATATCGAACACTTGTTGGTCGTACATGTAGATCCCCGTGACGGCGTACTTGGACGGTGCAACTTGCGGCTTTTCATAGATCTTCACCACCTTGTCACCTTCCAGTTCAGGCACGCCAAAACGCTCACAGTTCGGAACTTCCTTGAGGAGGATCTTGGCCCCTGCCGGTTGTTGTCTAAATTTCTCCACATAGGGGCGAATAGAATCCTCAATGAGGTTGTCCCCGAGCACCACGCACAGTCGATCCTCTTCGACAAAGAACCTGGCTAGTGCAAGTGCTTCGGCAATTCCTCCTTCTCCCTCCTGGTAAGCATAGTGAAGATGACGAAGACCAAATTCTCGGCCGTTTCCAAGCAAACGGAGAAAGTCGCCCGCATTGTTCCCACCCGTAACCACCATGATGTCGGTGATGCCGGCGTCCACCAACACTTCCAGGGGATAAAAAATCATCGGCTTGTCGTAAACAGGCAACAAGTGCTTGTTGGTCACCTTGGTGAGCGGCCGAAGACGCGTACCCAAACCTCCTGCCAGAATGATTCCCTTCATGTTATTACCCGCAGTCCTGTAACTGATCCGATACAGATGCCAGCATACTGAGATAGAGTTTTTCCGTCTCGTTGAGCTTCCTTTCTAGTGTAAACGTTTCTTCGATCCGTTGTCGTCCGGCGCAACCCATCTTTTTCCGGAGTTGGGGAGATTCGAGGACCTTGCACAAGCCAGCAGCAAGCTGATCCGCATCGTCAGGAGGGACTAGAACGCCCGTTTCGCCGTCGATAACCAGTTCAGGGATTCCACCCACCCGAGTCGCGACGATTGGCAGTTTGCTGGCCATGGCCACTAAAATCCCTGAGCTCAAACCTTCCGAGAGGGAGGGCAGACAAAAGATATCGAAAGTCTTCATCAAGGCCTCGCTGTCGGATCGAAAACCGGTAAAGGTGACCTTCTCGTCAATACCGAGTTCCCTGACCCTTGCTTTCAGGGTGGACATTAATGGGCCTCCTCCCACCAAAACGAAGTGTACATCGGGGACTCTGGACAGGACTCGGGAAGCGGCCTCCAAAAGAGTTTGATGCCCCTTTTCCGAACTCAGATGGGCCACCGTTCCCACCACCAATCCACTGTTCCCATAATCAAAGGCGGGAGCTTTCTGGGAATCCACCCAGTCCAGGTCAACCCCTTCGTAGATCACCTTGATCAGGTCGGGGCGAACACCCCCCTCAATCAAGGTTCGGCGAATGCTGACCGAGACGGTCACGACGCTTTCCTGCATCCAATTGTATTTCAGACGGCTCAAGGGTGAGCTAAGCGGAAAATTCACACGCCTGGAACAAACTCTCAGTGGAACCCCACGCAGCTTTGAAGCCAACCCGCCTAAAACCAAGGGGCCGGGGGTGTTCAGGTGAATGATGTCGAAATCTTGCTTGCCTAAGATCTTCCAGAGCTGGAGAAAAGCCCAGGGGCTCACCTCGTTTCGTTGTCCAAAAAAATAGGTCTCAATGCCCGACTGTAGGGCTTTGCCACTCAAGGGAGAACCGGACGGCGCCGCCAGCCAGACTTGATGTTGACGATCCCTGATGCCCAGGATCAGAGAAAATAGCTGCTCCTGGCCACCTCGCCACACCCGGTCAGTGTCCACGTAAAGGATCTTCAGGCTATGCATCCCGGGAGTTTATCGGCATCTCTTTCGCTGGGCCCGTCTGAATCTCCCACAACTTCAAATCCTTGAAAAGACTGGATACCGCAGCCAGAATGGACACAGCCAATCCGGGCTTCCCGTCCAGAAATCCCAGACGTAGGAGATAGTTTTTCAAAAATATGGCAGGTGGGTGACACAGGACGTGGACCCACTGAGCTCTTTGACCCTCCTCAAAGCGGTCCCTGGCCGCCAGAGAGGAGAAGCGTTCCAACTGTTCAAGGTACTCAGAGAACGACGCATAGGTGTGATGATAGATCTGGCCCTTGAACCGTGCCGTTGGTCCGGTGACCCGAAAGGACTCGTGGACTCGTCCTCCTTCCCAGCGACCCCGCGATTTCCTGAACAAGCGTAATTGCCAGTCCGGATACCAGGTGGTGTGTTCGATCCAGCGTCCCATAAAAAAGGTCTTTCGAGGAAGGTAGTAACCCTCAAAGTTGTTGTCTTGCTCCTTCCACTGGAGAATCTCCTCCACCAGTTGGGGACTCAGGGCTTCGTCCGCATCCAATGAGAGTATCCAATCGTGGCTTGCCTGGTCGGTGGCGAATTGCTTCTGATCACGATATCCCTGCCACGACTTTGTCAGGATACGATTCGTGTAACGAGAACAAAATTTCACGGTGGCGTCTGTGCTATCGGAGTCCACCACCACGATTTCATCGCTGACTGACTGCAAGCTGTCGAGAGCACGTAGAATCTTGTCTTCTTCATTGTAGGTAATCAGCACGGCGGAGACTCTTTTCACACCTCAACGTCCTTATACTCGGGGTGTTTTTGCAACACCTCCCGCTGACTATTATAGATTTGAATGGGTGCCGATTGGTAGAAGAGCTTCAGCAAGTGGGAAAGATCGGCGTCCGTTCTTTCCGCACTCTTGCGCTCCAACTTTCTCAGTCTTCTGACTTGCCGAAGTTGACGCACCGCCTGAAGGAATGAGCGGTAAAAACAAAAATCTAGCACCCATAACCGTGTGACAAAGAGCACGCCCAACATGATCAAATGTCGCAACACATAGGTCGGGGAATGCAGGTTGATCCAGTGAAAGAGGAGTCTGTTGCGAACGGCGGCGGCCTCCACAAAAGCCTTCTTATGTTGGGCATTAATGGTGGCACTGGTTCGGTGATGAGCGATACTGCGGGGTTCATAGTGAACCTCCCAGCCCCGCTTCCAGCCCCGATAGGAAAGATCCACATCCTCCCAATGAAAAGGGGAGAGGAGTTCGTTGAAACCCCCTAAAGCCTCCAACTTTTCTCTGCTGTAAGTGGAGAATCCCCCGATCGCATAGGTGGACAAGAGCTGTCTCTTCTCGATCCACTCCGCAGCCTCGGGGGTCGAAGTATCGTAGTTCGTATATAGACTCCAAAAGCCCCTGCGAAATCGACCCAATTTTCCACCCGTGGCGAATATGGGTTGATCCCACTCGAACACCTTGGCAGTCACAGCAAACACGTTGGGATCCTGGAAGTGAAGCGTCTGGTATACGAAATAATCTTCCTCGACTCGGACATCGTTGTTGAGCAGCGCCACCCAAGAAAAACGAGAGCTCTTCAAACCCACATTGCAGGTAATGGCAAAACCCTGATTGCGTTGGCGTGTGATCAAATAGACATCAGGAAATTCGGAGGGAATGGCCCGGGCGGTTTCATCTCGACCTCCATCATCGACCACAATGATTTCGGTGAGTCCGCCAGTTTCACGGTGGTGGGTTCTGGCGGCCGCCTGAACGGATGGCAAATTTTCGCGCAGTAAATGAAGACCATTACAGGTGGGAATGACGATACTCAAGTCGAAATTCATTCAAACTGCTATTGGCTTCGGCGAATTCGCTCCTGGAGACGATCAACACTTTTCTGGACCTGCGGATCCTGATGGAGGTCGTGAGCAGTTCGATAGTTTTGGAGGGCTTTGTCGTACTGTTTCGTGCTTTCATAGAGGTAGCCAAGCCGATCGTAAACTTCCCAATTCCGGGGTATCAGCTCGACACACTTCAAAAACTCCCTCTCCGCAGCATCCAGGTTCTGAGCAAAGAGCTGGGCTAATCCCAGGTTGAACCGGGCCTCTCCATCCTCTGGATTCTCCTTGACATATTCATCGAGAAGAGCCACTGCTTGGGTGTAGTTTTTGGCTTCGATGGCCTCGATAGCCCCCTGAAACTGCAATCGGGAAAGGTAACGCTTCGCTCCAGAGGCCTGTGGATCCAATACCCGTGCCTGCTGCAGATATTTCTCCGCTTCCAGGTAATTCCCAAGCCGGTAATAGGCAATTCCTAATTGCAGAACATCGCTGGCATTTCCTCTCTGGATGGAAACCGCCTGCTGCAAATCGGAGATGGCCCGTTCGAAATCATTCATATTGTAGTAAGCAGAGCCACGGGTCCGATAAATCTGGTACTGGTCGCGAGGGGATCGAGCATAGTCTTCGCCTTGGTTCAGGGCAGCAATTGCCTCTCGATACCGGCCCTCGTTAAAGAAGGAAAGCGCCAATCCGTAATGGGTCACGTAGTTGTCACCCTTAAGCTCTAACGCCTTCTGGAAGGCCTCAATGGCCTGGTCATAAGCCTTGATCTTTAGATAGGAGTCTCCCAAGATGCGGTGGCCGCTTTCATAGTCCGGGTGAGCCTCAATGATCTTCTCAAACTCCTCGATCGTTTTCTGGTATTGTCCCTGCTTATAATAGGAAAGTCCCTTCTGATAATCTCCTTCCTGAGCTATCAGAGAGGGAATCATCCCGGCCAGCAGCACGATGGCAAGAGCCCTGAAGTTCACTGTTTTACTCAAAGATTCCAAACGCCTTCCAGCGTTCGATTTCGGTTCGGGTCGGAATGGATATGTTCTGTACTTGCAAATACTTCAGCAGATCGAACACATCAATCATCACAAAATACGGGACATTTGGTTCGGTCTGGATGATGACCGGTTTGTCGGCATTCTGCTGCATCTTCATCTGTACGTAGCCCCCCATTTCCTCCAGTGTCATCGGGGTCTTATCCACCACATACTGTCCTTCTCCAAGGATCTTGATGTGAATGGCTTCCTCGGGTTGCACATCAAGCTGGGTGGGGTCATCTTTGGGCAAATCAAACTGCAGCCCCTCGGTGGTGGCAAATACAGCCGTCAGCATAAAGAAAATGATCAGCAGAAAGGCGATATCGGCCATCGAGGAAGTGGGAATCTCGGCTCCGCTTCGACGGCGCTCTCTCAGTTTCATTAAACGCCCCCGCCGATTTTTCTCTCCGTTAACAGGCCGACCTTCTTGGCCCCGTTAAGACGCAGCTGTTCCAACACGGCATCGATGAGCTCATAGCGAACCATTCGATCGGCTTTGATGACAAACTCCTTATCGGGGATCCATTGAACGACTTCCTGAGTGAGGGGCCCCAGTTCCGCAGCCGTGCCCAAAGCAAAGGAGGGCCGTTCACCATCGGTGAACCGAATGATTCCCTCCTCCGTTATGGCGATAATTGCGGCATCTTTGGGTACCTCGGTGCGGATTTCCGATTGTGGGAGCTCTACACTGGTCTTCTCCGGGGAAAAGGTGGTCGTCAGCATGAAGAAAACGACCAGCAGAAAGGCAATATCCGCCATGGAGGCGGTTGGAATGACTGGAGCAATACGACGAACACGGTGGGGTTTCATATCACTTGCGGCTGCTCCTCACCGATCTCTCCCTCGCTCCTCTCCTGGTTAGCTCCTTCATCGATTTCGCTGAAGGTCTCCAGGAGCATCGACGAGCTGGTTTCCATGTCCAGAGCGAAGTTAGAAATCCTATTGTTGAAATAATTGTAGGCGGCTTGGACAACCAGAGCGATGGACAAGCCGGTGGCAGTCGTGATCAGCGCCTCGGAAATTCCTCCGGCCACGGCCTGAGGATTACCCAATCCCACTTCAGCCAAGGCTTCAAAAGAAGCGATCATGCCGGTAACGGTTCCCAAAAAGCCTAAAAGAGGCGAGATATTAGCCAGGGTTGCCAGCAGCCAGAGACTCTTTTCCAATTTCGATAGCTCATGTAGAGCCACGCTCTCCATGGCTTTTTCGATCTCGTCGTTGGACTTTCCGAAACGCAAAAGTCCCGACTTCAAAGTGGTGGCGACCGGATGATCGAACGATTCGCAAGTTTCGACAGAGCCACGTAAGTCCCCGGCAAGAAGCGACTCACGGATGCTTGAAAAGATTTCTGCCGTATCTCCCTTGATCCGAGAATAGGCGATGCCCCTTTCGATAATGAAGGCCACGCCCAGTATCGAACAGAGAAGCAACGGCCACATGAGTGGACCACCTTGTCGGAAATAGATGAAAAAAGTTCCATCTAGCACTTTTCCCTCCAGTCTGCGTACGATGCGCCGATCATCAACACCCCTGAGTGTCTAGCTCCATAAAGTACGGTAACGTTTGTGGCGGCGGGACGACATAGTATCTATTGGAACTAGACACTTAGATTCAGTAAAAGGCCTAAAGTATCTCTTGATGCACAAAGAATTCATGATAGTGCTGGCTCTTGTTCGAAGTCAAACCGGGGGACCTGGCCAATAATGAGTTTACGGGATCTTGATCTGAAGGCGTTTGAGTTTTTCGTTGAGGGTGCTGCGCTTCATTCGCAGCAAGCTGGCGGCCCTTTTCTGACTCCAGTCGGCCTTCTGGAGAGCAGTCAGGATCAATGTCTTCTCGTACTCCAACACGAGATCCTTCAAGGTGGCACCATTTTCGAGCGAACCCAAACTGCCAAGACCCATTGAGCTCGAGTCCAGGATTTCGCGAGGAAATAACTCCTGGGTAATGCGACCCTTATCGGGAGCCAGCACCACCGCCCTTTCCATCACGTTTTCAAGTTCCCGAACATTTCCCGGCCAATCGCACTCCATGAGAATTTTCAGCGTTGACGGGTCCAGGTGGCAATCGGGGCGATCATTCTCCTTGCTGAACTGGCGGACGAAGTGTTCGGCCAGAAGGGGAATATCCCTCCTGCGCTCGCGGAGCGGCGGAAGGTTGATGCTGATCACGTTCAAGCGGTAATAGAGATCCTCACGAAACCGCTGCTGTTTCACGGCTTCCTTGAGATCGATGTTGGTGGCAGCAATGATGCGGACATCCACCACGATATTTTTCAGTCCCCCCACCTGGCGGAATTCTCGCTCCTGGATCACGCGCAGTAACCTGGATTGAGTTTCAAGGGGCAAGGTTCCCACTTCATCCAGGAAAATGGTTCCCCCATCAGCGATTTCAAACAGGCCCTTCTTGCTGGCGATGGCCCCGGTAAAGGCTCCTTTGACATGACCAAAAAGTTCACTTTCCAATAAGTCACTGGGAATCGAGCCGCTGTTGACGGCTACAAAGGCATGATTCGATCGAGGGCTGCAGCTGTGGATGGCTCGGGCTACCAGTTCCTTCCCCGTTCCACTTTCTCCCGCGATCAGAACAGTGCTTCGACGAGGCGCCACTTGAGTGATCAGGTCGAAAACCTGCTGCATCGGCTCACTTTTACCCACGATATTTTTAAAGGAGGCCCGCTCCTTGAGGGTCCTCTTGAGCTGGCGGTTTTCGATCTCCAAGCTCCGCTTTTTCAGACCGTTCTTGACCACCAACAACAGTTCTTCATTCTTAAACGGTTTGGTAATGAAATCGAAAGCGCCAGACTTGGTGGCGTCCACGGCATTTTCGATGGAGGCATAGGCAGAGATCATGACCACCACGATATCCGGATCGATGCGAATGAGTTCCTCAAGAGTCTCCAATCCACTCATTGAGGGAAGCATTAGGTCGAGGAGAACGAGATCGGAAGCCTCCTCCTTGACCCGTTCGATTCCCTCTTCACCGGTTGCGGAGGAAGTCACACGGTAGCCTTCTTCTTCGAGAAGGGTTGTGATGACCTCGCGCATGATCTCTTCATCATCAACAACAAGGATGGAAGGTTGAATGGACATAGGTCAGTGAACACGTTTGAGCGGAAGCTGGACTCGAAAGGCGGATCCCAGACCCGGACGGCTCGTTACAGTGATGCGGCCGGAATGTTCCTGGATGATGCCATAGCAGACGGAGAGACCGAGACCTGTGCCTTTGCCGAGTTCTTTGGTTGTAAAAAAGGGATCGTAAATTCTCTTAATGTCTTCCTCTGAGATTCCCGTGCCAGTGTCTTCGATTTTGACCACCAGCTGAGAATCCTCACAGTGGGTCCTCACCCGTAACTGCCCTCCTTCGGGCATGGCGTCCTTGGCATTGAGAAACAGGTTCATGAAGACCTGCTGAAGCTTTCCTCCATTGGCCAAGGTGGAAGGCAGCACCGGGTCCAGATCGAGCTTGACGTCGATGCTGGTGGCTCGAAACTGGTGATCCAGCAAGGAAAGAGTTTCCAACATGAGCCCATTGACATCCACCTCTTGAAAGTCGGAATCTCTAACCCGCGCCAGATTCAGCAAACTTTCAACAATGCTGGAAGCTCGAAAACCCTGCTTTTCAATTTTCTTCAACATCTCATGGCGCCGGTCCTGGGGTGGGGTTTCCTTCAGCAGCATCTGCGTGTAACTGCAGACGCCGGTCAGCGGAGTATTGATTTCATGGGCTATACCCGCCGCCAGTAACCCAATAGAACTCAATTTTTCAGCCTGCAGAAGTTGGTTCTCGAGCTGAACCTTCTCGGTGATGTCGTCAAAGACCAGCAATGTCCCAGCCACGACATCCTCCTGTGAGACAAACGGCGCCAGTGTGATGTTCACCAACCGGCCTTGTCCGTCTGGCATTTGAATGTAGGTTTTGTAAAGTCGGCTGGTCTGGGCGACATCCCATCTCGGGCCTTCCACAACACTGCGTAACGTACGAACAAGCTCCGGCGGAAAGACTTCGGAAAGATTTTTGCCCAAAACCGCAACCCGCTCCAAGCCACAGATAGCGTCCATGGCCGTATTCCAAACGGTGATTTCCCCTTCAGGAGTCACAGCAAGCACGCCCACGGTGATGCTTTTGACCACGTTCTCGCTATAGGCCTTCAGCTGAGCTAATTCACTCGTCTTGCCCTCCAGGGACCGGTAGAGCAAGGCATTCTCGATGGCGATCGCGGCGTAACCGGACAAGGTAGCCATCAAGTCCAGGTCTTCACTGCTGAGAAGCTCTCCACTAAGCCGCTTTCCCAACGCCCAAAACCCAATGATCCGATTATGCACGCGTAACGGCTGTAGATAGTGCAGGTGATGGGCCCCAAAGCACTCCCGGATGCCGTCAACCTGCGGATGGGACGACAACAGAAACAGCGGATTCAACTCTCGGTCAAAGTCGTCAAAGATCTCCTCCGGAACCTCCAGAACACTTAAACACTCCCCACTTGCCGGCAGATCCTGGGAGTGGTGGAGACGATACACATCTGCCTGTGACTCCTCTCGCAGAAAAAGCGCCACCGGAACCACGTTAAGAGTCTTGCGAATCCGGTCTGAAATCCTCTCGGTCAGGGAGGAAAGCTTTATCTCTGAGCTCAGTGTCTGACCAAAATCCGCCAGCGACTGCCGATAATCATATTCCTCCTGGTAAAAGTAACGGTCAATCTGAGTCTGGATCCTGTTCTTGAAAGGGGCGAAAAGGAAAGCCACAAGGAGAGCCGCCAGGCCAAACAGCATAAAGCCTGACTCAGGAGAAAAGTCCTGGATGGCCCGGCCAATGAGCAACACGATACCGACGTATAAGCCCAGCAAGGCTGAGCTGGCCATAACGTAAGCCGCCCCTTCTCTGAAAATCATCGTGACGTCCGTCAGCCGGTGCTTGGTAATAGCGTAGCCGAAACTCAAAGGCACCAGTATCAATCCAAGCAGAGAGACTTCCATGTAGGGAGAGATCCGCAGCCCAAGCAGGAAGGGCAGAGCGTAAAAACAAGCAAAGGGCAAGATTCCGATCAACGTTCCCCACGTCACCCACCTCATTTGCAGACGGTGGATAGAAGAAGAGGCTTCCCGTCGAGTATAGGCCAGAGCCCCCGTTCCCAACAGAAAACAGATGATGAGATGGGCCAGGTGAATCCGGTCAAAGAGATTTCCCAGACGTTCGACTCGGGGCAATCCGTAGGGCTGTAGACTTCCGGAAAACCAGAGCAAATGAAGTCCCACCAGGCAGAGCGCCGGCAGGTAAAAGAGGAAGTTCAACGAAGGCGTGTTTCCCAACAACGAAAGTGGCTTGGGGAAGGAGCAACAAAAGTGCAGGAACAGGGGAGGCAGGAGCAAGAGGGCAACAACTGAAAACCAGTAGATGAAGAGATCGAAGGCATCGACACGTCCCGAATACCGATAAAGGAAGAGCGAAAAGGCAACCAGACAAATGAGATAGAAGTGAAAAGCACCTTGTGCCTTCCAGTTGGACAAGAAAATGAATACTCCAATACCCAGGTAGGCGAAAGCAACCAGGCCAAGCAGGAAATCGGTGATATCAGTGTTCGAGCTCAGTCGAACGTCAAGAGAATAGGAAACCCGGGTTCCGGTGTCCGCCTTTTCCACCCAATAGCTTACTCCGCTAGCTGGGGGTGAAGTTTCCGCCAGCAGTTCTAAAATCTCGATGTACTCATCCAGGTTACGAATCGGAATGCCACTGATGCTCACCAGGCGGTCCCCTTTCTCCAGAGGTCTCCCGGTTGTGGGTGGGAAAGCTTCCGTGGATTTGACCTCCACCCCTCGATCTGTCTGAATCCAGCTCACCCCATCAGACGGCGTTTTCCACTCCATCCGGTCCAGTAGGTTCAAGAGTCCAATGTAAACGGCCAGGGCCGATAACAGCAGGACCAAAACCACCTTGGAGTGCTTGAAAAAAGCCATCAATTCCACCTACTGAGAGGATGATGCATAGGATCCCTTAGTGTCTCAGGCAAATTCAGTGCCAACGCCCCTATTATTACAGGGCTGAGTCCCGATTACCATTGCATTTACAACAGATAGCGGCACCCCCCTGGCGGGCCCAGGGCGCTTTGGCTTGAATTCTGATTCAATTTTATGAATTCAAATCCAAAATATTGAACCCGGGCCAGCGAATTCCACGCCCGCTGTGACTTTTTGGCCTCCCTGCCCTGGCCCACTTTTGGATTGAAAAAGGAAGATTAGATCAGTGAGGATTAGAACCGCACCGAGATCCCACCGCGGACAGTTCTTGGGTTTCGCATCAGAGACACATCCCCCATCTCTGTTCGGATTTTACCCACATCCTCATTGGTCAGGTTGCGGATGTCCAGAAGAGCTTCGATCTGGTAGGATGAGAGGAAATCCATGCCCAGAAAAGCCAGCCATCCCCCGGGTACTGTAACCACCTGACGAACGAAAAGATTAATTCCTTCGTTACCCGTCTCATAGGTGTCTGCAAAGGCATCCAGGGTGGTGATGGGATGTCCGTTTGAGGCAAACTTCACTAAGGCATTCAGATGGGTCCCGGAAAAGGGGATGTAAGCTTCGATCTCGGCGTTGAGGGTGTGGTAGTTCCGGCGTTCAATCGCCTGGTGCAGGGCAAACTCACCAAAAATCAGGGTCGCATCCTCACTGATACCAGCTGCCTTTCCATGAATGTAGGAAACAGCCGTATTCAGCGTGTTTCCCAGACGTCGCCGGACCATGATCCGATATCCTCGGTTGACCGCGTGCTCATCCGCCAACAGGGACCCTGGACGGGCCGGTCGATCCTTGGAGTAGGCCAAAAATGGAGTGGTCGCCCCAAAGAGTTGATTTTCATAAGCTGCAAACTCGATCTCGGTGTTTTTCGTCACCTGCTGTGTGATGCTACCTCGGTAGTGGCGTGGAGTACTCACGGTAAGCTGATTACCCACCCGCGAAAAGTGAACGGCCTCCCTGAGGTTCAACATCTCTCCGTCCGGCAGGAGCAGGCTCCCACTATGGGTCATTCGTTTGGAGGCCATCACCACTTTAAATTTCGTCTGTTCGGTGGGAGAGTAGGAGAGTTCCGCATTCGGATTCAAGAAAGTCTGGCGCTGGTTTGCAGTCACCTGATTGAGCTCCACACCCCACAGTAAAGAAAGGACGTTGCCCAGAAGCAGTCTTTCCTGGATACCCAGACTCAGAATCCTGGTGGATCCAAAAGTGGGAGCAAAATCCAGGTGATTACCCAAAGTGGCGGTGTTGTCGTAGGGGGCTAAAGGTTGAGCAAAGTTCTCCCGCCCATATCCCACAAACACCCCGAAAGTGTGAGAATCACTCAGAGGGAGTTCGACAGAATTTCTCAATCGCCACAGTTCTTCGGCTCCCGAACTCAGTTGCCCTGCCACGATATACTTGCTGCTGGTCCCGAGCGACTGTACGAGGGCAAAATGGGTGGTTGCCCCCCTGGCCCCATCACCGGGACCCACTGGATAAGCGCCCCTTGAACCTCCATTCCCGTAAACCTGAACCACTGCTTCCCCGAGGGAAGCTCCCAGTGGACGGCTGACGGATTCCGGGCCCGCCGTTCCAGGAAGGTGACGAAGGATCAATCGATCATCGCCGGCGTTGCGAAGGACGGTTTTCACCTTTTGGTTCTCTTCTTCGAAAGAACCCCTCCCGAACAACTGTTGAAGAACCAGGCTGAGGACCGTGGTCTTGCCAGGTAATACCTGAATCAGGTTTCTGTTGGGGCTTCGATATTGTGAATTCTTGACCAGTAGCTCGTAGTTTCCCGCTTCCAGGTTGCTCAGACGAACTTCACCAGCCGCATCGCTGCGTGTCAGAATGGGCAAAGCCGCCGGCGCCGGTGATTTGTGGAGCAAGGCAACCAGGATATTGGACAGCGGTTTGCCCGATGGGTCCTGGATGCGCCCGCTGAAGCTACCCAGGGAAGAGGCGACCCCGTATTGAGAAGTCAAAATGAGCACAGCAGCCCAGAGTGCGAGAACAGAGCGCCTGGATGCTAAAAACATGGCCAGTAGTCTATACCCCCCTCTTGGTAAAAGCTATCCCTGGTTCGGGAAATCGCATTTGGTAGTCGCATTAATAATAGAGCGAGACTCTAACAATCGCAAGACTAAGAATAATGTGGAAGTTGTTCCCTAGTGCCTCCTCGTGTTCGTGAATACGATCAGCAGACTCCATTGTATACTGGCTCCATGACGGTTCCTGCCAGCCTCGAATTTACTCGCAAGGGAACTTAGTGTCTCGTTCCATAAATGCGATGATGTTTGCTGATGGGGCTTGGGAGGGGAGATCAAGGAGCGAGGAGGAGGTGATGCAGGGACATCGACGACGACGAGCGACGCAGAGATCGCCCGCAACCCCCATCAGCCCGAAGGGTGGCGGCGGGACGGCATCGATTTCTTTGTCGCTCCTCCTCCACGATGTCACTGACATCGCGTCGTCGTCGCTTCGCGAACTCGACGCCGTCGCGCTCGCCACAAACGTCACCATATTGA
>JACZQQ010000013.1 GCA_022545645.1 Acidobacteriota bacterium
GCACGGTCTAATTATGTCAAGAAATCCTGGATGTATTCATTGTCGACACTTCTCAGGGATTCGTCGCTCCCCTCGAAAAGAATGTTCCCCTCTTTGAGCATCACGAAGTGAGTGTTTATCAGACAAAGGTTCTCCTCCTCGCTTTTGAAGACCACCTCGCCATTGGGTTGAGCCTCAGCGAATTCGCTGGCCAGTGTTTTGGCCGCCTTGAGGTCGTGGGTCACAAAGATAGAAGCGACCCCTTCCAGGTCACGCAACTTGATGACCAATTCGCAAATGGTGCGGGCTGTAATAGGGTCCAAGCCTGCTGTAGGGGCGTCGTACAGGAGAATGGGAGGATTTCCAACCAGAGCTCTAGCGATTCCAACTCGACGCATCATCCCCCCCGAAAGATCCGAAGGAAACTTGTCCATCGAATCTCTCAATTCAACGAAACCCAGTAACTGTCGGACAGTTTCTTGTTGTTCCTCCTCACTGCAAGTTCTGGCCTCCCGCATTTGATAAGCGATGTTCTCACCCACGGTGAGCGAGTCAAAAAGTGCGCCTTCCTGGAAAACCATACCAATTTTCTTGCGAATCGGCATCAGTTCCGCTTCCTCTAACTGGGTGATCTCCTGATCCTCGATGAATATTCGGCCCGAATCAGGTTTCACCAATCCCAATACCATCTTCAGTATAGTGGTCTTTCCTGACCCACCTCCACCTATGATGATTTTCGTTTCAGCCGGCCGAACCTCCATGCTGAAGTCCCTCAGCACAACGTTTTCGTGGAAAGACTTGAACACGTGTTCAAAGCGGATAGTGCTCAATATCTGAACTCCAGAACGATCTTGCTCACGAAGAAGTCGGCAATGATGACCAGGATGGACGCAGTCACCACCGCTTGTGTGGTGGAGCGACCAACACCACGTGTGCCTCCAGTCGTGTTGATGCCAAAATAGCAACCGATCATTCCAATGATAAATCCAAAAACCAACGGTTTCATCAAGCCTTCCAATACATCATTGTAGGCAAGCGAGCGCATTGCTGTGTTCCAGTACAAAGCGGTATTCAGTCTGAGGGTGTAAAGAGAAACAATCCACCCTCCGATCAAACCGAAAAGATCGGCCACCACCGTGAGCAGAGGAAGCATTGCCGTAGAAGCGACCACTCGGGGAGCCACTAGCTTCTTGGTGGGATCCGTTCCCAGCCCCCGCATAGCGTCGATTTGCTGTGTTACCACCATTGAGCCCAGTTGAGACGCGATTCCCGCGCCTACACGGCCAGCGATCATCAAGGCCGTCAAAACCGGCCCCAACTCCCGGACCAGCGAAAGAGCGACGAGTTGTCCGGTGAGGTTCACGGCACCGAAAGACTTCAGGGATTTGGCGGACTGAAGGGCCAAAACTCCTCCCGTGAAAAAGCCTGTCAGCATGACGATGAAAATGGATCCCGTGCCGATAATTTCCATTTGCCGGAGGATGTCTTCAAAGTAGCGGGGTTTGCGGGACAGGCTTCGAACCGCTCGGAAAGACAACAGGGTATATTCTTGGATTTCGTAAAGGGCTCGATAGAAAAAGTTCATCTGCTTTGGTTATTGTAGTCCGACCCGGAAAACGTGCTCAACTCTTGACCCAAATTTAATGCTAGACTTAGTGCTCGATCAGGAAGAGATTAACCTGCAAATGGGAAGTAGTCTATGCTTCGATTTTTGACTTCCGGGGAATCCCACGGTAAAGGATTGATTTCCGTCATTGAAGGCTTTCCCGCCAATGTCCCTGTGGATGTGTCTTTGATCAATTCTGATCTGAAGCGACGAATGGGAGGATATGGTCGGGGAGCCCGCATGAAAATAGAGAGCGATCAGATCGAAATTTTCTCCGGGGTAAGACATGGATCTACGCTCGGGTCGCCCATCGCCTTTATTGTACACAACAAGGACTGGGTGAACTGGTCCGAGATCATGTCGGCGGAACCGAATCCTGAAGGCGCTGAGAAAAGACGGGTGACACGCCCTCGACCCGGCCATGCTGACCTGGTGGGAGCATTGAAATATCGATTCGACGACATGCGAAACGTTCTGGAGCGGTCGAGCGCTCGCGAGACCACTTCCCGTGTGGCTGTAGGCGGCTTCTGCAGGCTGCTTCTGCGGGAGTTGGGGATCCTGATCTACAGCCATGTCGTTTCCATCAAGGACATTCGCATCTCCAGCGAGCAGTTGGAGAAGGTTTCCAGCGATCTGATCCCAAAAATTGAGTCCTCCGAGATGCGTTGCTCTGATCCTTCCCTGGATGAAGCCATGAAGAAGGCTGTCGATGATGCTATTGAGAAGGGAGAGACCATTGGAGGGACTTTCGAGGTGCGGGCCACCGGTGTTCCTCCTGGTCTGGGAAGCTATGTTCACTGGGACAGGAAACTGGATGGCAGGCTGGCCCAGGCCATGATGTCGATTAACGCCATTAAGGGTGTGGATGTCGGAAGTGGGCTTGAGTCTGACCCCTATGGAAGTCAGTTTCATGATGAGATTTTTTATAACGAAAAGGATCGACAGTTTTTCCGAAAGACCAATCGTGCGGGTGGGATTGAGGGCGGTACCTCCAACGGTGAGGAAATCATCGTGCGGGGCATTGTCAAACCGATTCCCACCTTGCGTCGACCCTTGATGTCGGTCGATTTTCAAAGCAAGGAAGCCTTTGAAGCTCAGTATGAGCGTTCCGACACCTGCATTGTTCCCGCGGCAGGGGTGGTCGGAGAAGCGATGGTGACCATCGTGCTCGCTCAAGCCGTACAGGAGAAGTTTGGTGGGGATTCCCTACAGGAAATAAGGACCAATATGGAGAACTACTCTGCGGCCCTCAAAGAGATGTAGATGTAGATGATCCGGCCTATTTTGAAGTACGGAGCTCCTGAGCTCGAAACCAAAAGTACTCCCATTACCCGGTTTGATGAGGAAATCAAGACTCTAGCGGAGGATATGCTGGAAACCATGTATGCCGCACCTGGAATTGGTCTGGCGGCGGCCCAGGTAGGGGTCAATCTTCGGTTGATGGTCATCGACATCACGGGAGGAGAGGAGCAAGGCCACCAGATCATTTTCACCAACCCGGAGATTACAGAACAGGAAGGGACTCAGGAAGCCGAGGAGGGGTGTCTGAGTATCCCGGGATTCATAGCCGTTGTTGAACGGCCCAGTAAAATTCATGTGGTGGGACAAGATCTGGAGGGCAATCCCCAGGAGTTGGATGCCGAAGGGCTCCTGGCAAGAGTCGTCTGCCACGAGATTGATCACTTGGATGGCATTCTCTACCTGGATCGTGCATCGGTTTTGAAGCGTGATCTGATCAAGAGGAAAATCCGAAAGCTCATTCGTGCCGGAGAGTGGTAATGCGAGTGCTGTTCCTGGGAACCCCGGAATTTGCCATACCTTCACTCCAGGCCCTCCTGAATTTCTCGAGTTCGGACTTTGAGTTGGTGGGAGTCGTGAGTCAACCGGATCGGCCGGCTGGCCGAGGACAGAAACTTACCCCGCCCCCGGTGAAGGTTCTGGCCGAGCAATCCGGCCTTCCTGTGTTCCAATCCGAGCGTCTGCGCGACAATCCGGATGCCCTGCAGTTTTTGAGAGAAAAAGATCCTCAATTAATTGTTATTGTCGCCTTTGGGCAGATCTTGACTCCTGAATTCTTCGATTACCCGCCTCTGGGAAGCCTGAATGTGCATGCCTCACTTCTTCCCAACTATCGGGGCGCAGCCCCCATCGCCCATACCCTCATCAACGGGGACACCCAAACTGGGGTTACGATTATGAAAATTGACGAGGGAATGGATACCGGAGACATCGTCTCTCAGGGCACGGTCGCCGTCGAAGAAAACACCACGCAGGGAGAGCTGGAGGACCTTTTGGCCCACCAAGGGGCGAAACTGCTCATCCAAACCCTCCCTCCCTATGCGAAGGGAGAGATGCGCCCCCAACCTCAGGATCACAAGAAGGCCACCTATGCGCCTCGAATGGCAAAGCAGGACGCTCAGATCGACTGGAATCGGTCCGCTCCAGAGATTCACAACTGGATTCGTGCCCTCAATCCGTGGCCAACGGCCGCTGCTCATTTTCAGGGGGAAAAGGTCAAGATCTGGCGTAGCCGAAGAGTGGAAGAAATTGAGGGGGATTCGAGGCCTTCAGGTCGACCCGGTGCGATTCTGGCCTTGGGTCAGGACGAGATCATTGTCGAGTGCGGACAAACGACGCTTTTGTCCCTGGGAGAGTTGCAGCTCCCCAATCGGGCCCGTATTTCGGCCCGTGATTTCGTGAATGGCGTAAATCCCAGGGTGGGAGACCTCTTTACTTGAGTACTCAACCACGCGCCGTGGCTGTCCGCTTTCTGCGAGATCTTTTCAAACATCACCATCATCTCGATTTCCTTTCTCAGGATGTCGATTTCCTGGATCTTGATGAGCGCAACCGTCGCTTGGTCACCGAGTTGGTCTATGGCGTGTTGAGAAATCGGCGGCTTTTGGATCACCATGTCGGAGAGCTCTCGCGAACACCGATTGAGAGATTGGATGAGAGCATTCTCTGGGTCCTGCGTTTGGCTCTTTATGAAATCGAATTTCTTCGTATTCCCGATCATGCGGCCGTCCACCAGGCGGTCGAGTTGTGCCGGCAGTTTCGTAAGGCCTCCGCCGCAGGATTCGTGAATGCTATACTGCGCAGTTTCCTGCGCGAGAAACCTACACTTCCTGAGGGCGAATCTGCCCGTGCCTTGGCGGTGCGGTTCAGCCACCCGGAATGGCTGGTCCAGCGCTATTTGACCCGATACGGGGCCGAACAAACGGAGCACTTATTGCGAAGGAATAATGAGCCACCCGTTCCAGCGCTTTGGGTCAATATCTTCAAAACCGACCTGCAATCTTTTTGCAGGCAACTCGAAAGTGAGGGGATTTCCTACCAGGTCTATCCCCGATTGCCCAATTGCATCACTGTGGATGCCTCAGGGTTCACTCAGCACCGTGCCTATAAGGAAGGACTCTGTTTCTTTATGGATGTGGCCAGCCAGGAAATCGCCTATCTTGCCGAGGTCAGGAATCATCGCAGGCTGGCTGATTTTTGTTGTGCTCCAGGGGGGAAATCATTCCTTTTAGCGTCTCAGAAGGAGAAAGATGCTCAGCTTTGCTGTTGTGACTCCAGCTTTGCACGACTGAGGGAAACGCGGAATCGGGCTCAGTTCCTTCAGGTACCCGATCTGAACTTTATCCATGCCGATCTCACTTCCACTCCACCTTTTCGAAAACCGTTCGACTTTGTGCTTTTGGATGTTTCCTGCAGCGGATTGGGTACGCTGCGCTCGAACCCGGATATTCGCTGGAAGATTCGAGAGGGTGACCTGTTTCGTTTTCATTCCAAGCAGGTTTCCCTGCTCCAGAGCGGTTTTTCAGTGCTTCGTCCGGGGGGAGTGCTGACCTACTCGACTTGTTCGACGGAACCTGAGGAAAATGAAGAGGTCATCGAAGAGTTTCTGGGTGAGGAGCCCGATGCCGCACTGATTGGTGATTTTCATCGAACTTACCCGGCGCCTCATCCAGGAGATTGCTTCTTCGCCGCCCGAGTGAAGCGGGTTGGCCCCTGAGGGGCCGTGCTGTCGGGGGACCGTGCAGTGGTGCTGTTGTGCAGTGGTGCTGTCGTGCTGTGGAGGGTATCCCTAAGCTCCTTTGACTGCCGCCCGAGTTAGACACGTATAAACGCAGCATGCTAGATTAAATACGAAGGCCGAGGGGCCACAAGATGACAAAACGCCCGCACGACCGTACGACCCCACAACAGCACGACAGCACGAAGGGCGAAGCGCGCACACACGACGGCACGACAGCACAACAGCACGACGACAGTACGAAGCGCGAAGCCCCCACGCACCACAGTACGAAGCGCGAAGCGCGCATGCGGGGAAGTACGATCCATGAGCAGATCCTGATCGTGGGCCAGCTGACCGTCCTGGTGGGGGTTTTGATTGCCGTGGGGCTCTCCAGCGCCTACCTGGGAATGCGACTGGCGGTTCGGGGGACAGAAGTAGAAGTACCCTCGATCGCTGGAAAGCCGGTGGGAGAGGCCACAGAGATCCTTGAGAGGGTTCACCTGAAGCGGGAGGTTATGGGGGAGCGCTTCGACCCAGAGATTCCCAGAGGAGTCGTTATCTCCCAGCACCCTCAACCTGGGAGAACTATTAAGGCGGAAAGAACGGTTCAGATCATTCTGAGCCTGGGAACGAAAACGCATCCCGTTCCGGATCTGAGAGGATCTCCCTTAAGGGTGGCACGACTGATGGCGTCCGACGCAGGATTCGAATTGGGAAATATTAGTGAAATTTCGATGAGTGAGATTCCGAAAGGACAGATTGTACAGCAATTTCCCCCACCCGACTCGAAGGATCTCCTGAGTCCCGAAATTGATGTCCTGGTCAGTGGAGGATTCCTCGAGCGCTATGTGATGCCCGATGTCACCGGACAGAGTTTAAATTCGGTAGTGCTCTATTTCGAGAAAAATGCTTTCAAATTAGGCAACATTCGGTACGGAGACTATCCGGACGCTGCCAGAGGTGCTGTGGTCAAACAATTTCCGGAGCCTGGCTATCTCTTGACAGAACAGGAGACCATAAACTTGGAGGTTGCTCGCTGATGGCCCTGATTGCACCGTCTATACTTTCTGCAGACTTCCTCAACCTGGGACAGGACATTCGCAAAATCCAGGAGGCCGGAGCTCGGATTCTCCACCTGGACGTTATGGATGGTCATTTCGTGCCCAATTTGACCATCGGTCTGCCCGTGATTGAGGCACTCAGGAACAGCACGGATCTCCTTCTGGATGTTCACCTGATGATTTCCAATCCCGAGCAAATGGTCGAAGCTTACATCGACGCTGGAGCAGACTATCTCAGCGTTCACTATGAGACCGTCGATCACCTGGACCGTCTTGTGGAGAGAATCCGTGAGAAAGGTGCCCAGCCGGGGGTGGTTTTAAACCCACATACACCTGTGCTAATCTTAGAAGAAATACTAAAGAAATGTCACCATATCCTTTTGATGTCGGTGAATCCAGGATATGGGGGCCAGAAGTTTATTTCTGCTAGCTTTGAAAAAGTGAGAAAGCTAAAGTCTTTGATTGATTCGCAAGGCTTGAATGTTAAAATCGAGATAGATGGAGGCATGGGGCCTGACAACACGGAAGAAGCGGTGCAGTCGGGTGTGGATATTGTGGTAGCGGGATCAGCGATCTTCCATTCCCAGAGTCCGAAGGACACTTTTCATCAGATGCAGCGGATTGCGGAAGGAGCTGCGGTATTGAAAGGCAACAATGCGATTTCTGCCTGAAAGTGCCTCAAAAACATCTTCAGCAAAAGTTTCCGTTTTGTTGAAACAAGGCACTAAACTGTTCGTCTTGGTTCTGGCTGGACTTCTACTTTCCTCGTGTGGACAGAAAAGTGCGGGTTTGCAGGAAGCAGCTGTTGCACCGGATACGATGTTGTTCGAAAATGGCATGAAATTTCTGGAAAAGAACCAATATATCAAAGCCAGACTTTCCTTCCAGACCTTGATCAACACCTACCCGGACAGCGAACATACCCCTGCCTCATTCCTGGGCATAGGCGAATCCTTTTACCATGAGGGAGGCACGACCAGTCTCTTGCAGGCGGAAGCGCAATATAAGGATTTTATTATCTTTTATCCCACCCATGAGATTGCCGACGACGCGCAGATGAAGATCGCCGCCGTCAATGTGAAGTTGATGAGGGGCCCCGGCCGAGATTCGACCTATGCGATCAAGGCCGAGAGGGAACTGAAAAAGTTCTTACAGATGTATCCGGAGAGTGAGTTGGCTCCGACTGCTTGGGAATTCTTGTGGGAGGTTCAGGAGAATCTTGCCCAGGGAATTCAGGGAGTCGGGGATTTCTATTTCAGTAGGAATTCTCACCTGGCCTCGGAAAGCCGGTATAAAAGCGTATTAGAGAGCTATCCGGACTACAGTAGGTTGGACCAGACCTTGTTTCGATTGAGTCGATCGTTGGAGAACCTGGGTCGCATCGAGGAGGCATCTGTCTACTATTCTCGTGTGGTTTCCGAGTATCCCTTCAGTGAGTTCGCCAGCAATGCGGAACAAAGACTCATCCTGCTTGAAAAGCCGGTACCCCCTGTGGATCCTGTTGCCGCGGCCAAAAATGAGGCTAATCTAAGGCCCGGGAATGGGTTCTCCCTCATGGCTCCTCTACGTGGCATGAAGGAGGTTTTTACCGGTCGCGAGGATCCCTACGAAGTGGCACGGCGAAGAGCGGAGGAACGTCAGGAGCAGGAAGAAAGTAGCAATCCGGAAGAAAATAGTGCTCAGTCCGATTCCCAGTCCAACGGCAAGTAATTCATGCCCCACCTGGTCCTGGCGGAAGACAGCCCGACAATCCAAAAACTGGTTCAGCTTTGCTTCAAATCAGAGGACATTGAGGTCCACTGTTTCGAGGACGGGACCTCCACACTGGAATACCTCAAGACCGGGCCGGCGGATGTCCTGTTGGCGGACGTAGCCATTCCCGGCCTTGACGGCTATGAATTGTGCCGGGCAGTGAAGCAGAATCCCGAGACGGCGAGTACTCCAGTGGTTTTGCTGGTGGGTGTCTTCGATGGTTTTGATGTGCAGAGGGCCGAGCAGGTCGGCTATGATTGTCGGCTGACCAAGCCTTTAGGGGCCTTAGAGCTAGTCGATCTGGTCAAGAAATTGCTGGAAGCGCCAGTTCCTCATTCCGGCTCGGCGAAGTCGCCATCATCGTTCTCCGAGGATCCGGATTCTGATGGAGAACTCGCTTTGCCGGTTCACCCGGAAATCAGCGGAGGAGATGAAAAGACTGTTTTTGCCCTGAACTCCTTCCAGTGTCAAGCCCGTCCCACATCCTATACTCGGGACGTAAACCCGCAGGAGGCCGGTCCCAAGACGGCAATTGAGGATGACCCGGGATCTGCGCCCAACATCTCTTTGAATAGACCGGAACTGGATTTTCTGGTCAACAGATTATTCGAGTTGCTGGAACCTGAGCTCCGTCGTATGGTGACCCAAGTCACCCGGGACGTTGTGAAACGGGGCACCATCTGATTCTGCTATAATCCCTTTTTTTTGTCCGATCCTCGAGCCCGGACTATGCATAAATTCTCTACTGCAGTGCCGAAATCATCCGCCCTGACTGTGTTGCACTCGCTCATGCTCCTCGCCGTACCGTACAGTACGCCTGCGGTGCCTTCGGTCGCGCGCCTTGTCAGGTCGGCCCTTTCGTCACTTCGTGACGAGAACCTATGCATAATCCGGGCTAGAAAAGGTCAAGATTCCAGTGTCTAAAAGCGAGAGTATTGCTAAGGCCTACGAGCCGGCTGAGGTGGAGGAGAAGTGGTATCGATGGTGGATGGAGCAGGACTTCTTCCGGGCCGATGCTGACTCGGAAAAGCCACGCTATTCTATGGTGTTGCCGCCACCCAACGTGACCGGTAATCTTCACATGGGCCATGCCCTGAACCACACCCTGCAGGACATCATCATTCGCTGGAAGCGCATGAAAGGGTTTGATGTGCTTTGGCTGCCTGGGACGGATCATGCCGGGATTGCCACCCAAAACGTCGTGGAACGGCAGCTGGCCGAGCAGGGGAAGAGACGAACGGACCTGGGCCGTGAGAAGTTCGAGGAGATGGTCTGGGAGTGGAAGGACCAGGCTGAGACGAATATCTTGAACCAGGCCCGACGGCTCGGTTGTTCTTGGGATTGGAGTCGAAAGAGGTTCACCTTGGATGAAGGGCTCTCGCGGGCCGTTCGGGAAGTGTTCGTCCGTCTTTACCAGGACGATCTCATTTACCGGGGCGAATACCTGGTCAATTGGTGTCCACGTTGCAGCACGGCCATTTCCGATCTGGAAGTGGAGTACAAGCCTTCTGAGGGAAAACTTTGGCACATCCGGTATCCGATTCAAGGGAGCGACGGTTTTGTAGTGGTGGCGACAACGCGGCCCGAAACGATGTTAGGCGACACGGCGGTTGCCGTTCATCCTGAAGACGAAAGATACCGTCATCTGCACGGTGGTAAAGTTCTTTTACCTTTAATGGATCGGGACATCCCTGTCATCACGGACGATTTTGTGGACAGAGAGTTTGGCACGGGAGCGGTGAAGGTCACTCCCGGGCACGATCCCAACGATTTTGAAGCCGGAAGGCGCCACCAGTTGCTTCTTCTTAAGGTGATTGGAGAGGATGGGCGGATGACTGAAGCAGCGGGATCTTACAAAGGAATGGACCGTTACGAAGCGCGAAAAAAAGTAGTTTCGGACCTGCAAGAGCAGGGATTTCTCGTTAAGATCGAAGATCATTCCTACAACATAGGTCTTTGTCAGCGATGTGAAACGGTGGTCGAACCTTTGGTATCGGAGCAGTGGTTTGTCAAAGTGAAGCCGTTGGCTGAGGCGGCGGTTCAGGCCGTGGAAAAGAAACAGACCGTCTTTGTCCCGGAGAATTACGAACGTATCTATTTTGAGTGGATGCGCAACATTCACGATTGGTGTATCAGCCGGCAGCTTTGGTGGGGACATCGAATCCCCGCCTGGTATTGTGATGATTGTCCTGAAGTCACCGTGGCTCTCACGGAACCTTCAACCTGCTCCCATTGTCAGGGGAGCTCACTCAAACAGGACTCCGATGTCCTGGATACCTGGTTCAGCTCGGCTTTGTGGCCTTTTTCCACGATGGGATGGCCGGATCAGACCAAGGATCTGCAGGTGTACTATCCCACCGATACCCTGGTCACGGGTTTTGACATCATTTTCTTTTGGGTAGCTCGAATGATGATGATGGGGCTCCGCTTCATGAAGGCAGTCCCCTTTCACACCGTCCATATCAATGGTCTTGTTCGAGACGAACAGGGACAAAAGATGTCGAAGTCTCGCGGCAACGTGATTGATCCACTGCAGATCATCGATGAGTATGGAACGGATGCGATGCGCTTTACACTGGCTGTGATGGCGGTCCCCGGAACGGATATCCCCTTTTCCATCAGTCGGATGACCGGGTACCGTGCATTCTGCAACAAAATCTGGAACGCTTGTCGTTTCCTGTTGTTGAACCTGGACCAGGAAGAGCCAGTCAGCGAGCAGGAAGTAGATCAGCTCAGGCAGAGAAAGCAACTGAATTTAGGGGAACGTTGGATACTCAGCAGGCTGCAAAAGGTGATCGCTGAAACCAATGAAAATCTGGAGAAATTTCGTTTTCACGAGGCCAGCAATAACCTCTACCATTTTTTCTGGCACGAGTTCTGCGACTGGTTCATTGAATTGGCAAAGATCGGTTTTACCAGTGAAAATGTGGAAGAACGTAGAACCACGGGCCGTCTCATGGCCTATGTTCTGGAAAGCTGCCTGAGGCTGTTGCATCCCTTTATTCCTTTCATCACCGAAGAGCTGTGGCAGGAACTCCCCCATTCCGGGAAGTCAGTCATGGTGGCCCCCTATCCGGAGGCTCACCAGGAATGGACGGACCCAGCCGCTGAAAAAGAGATGGAGGAACTTCAGGATTTGGTGATTGCCATTCGGACGTCCAGGTCGGAGAATAACATCGATCCACGAAAGAAGATTCCGCTGCAGTTGGCGTGCAAGCCGGAATATCAGAATTTCCTCGAATCGCAGCTGCACCCTATCAAAAACTTGGCCCAGCTGAAGGAGGTGGTTTTTGTCTCCAATCTGGAGACTGGAGGCCTTCGGGTTCAAGGAGTTTCCCGAATAGCCGATTTCGTGCTCGTTTTGGACGAGGTCATTGATCTTGGAGCAGACCGCACACGTTTGAGCCAACAGATCGATCGTTCTACAGCGAATGTCCAACAGCTGCAAAAGAAGCTGAAAAATGCAAACTTTGTCCAAAAGGCCCCTGAGCACGTGGTTGTTGGGGTCCGCCGCCGTCACCAGGAAGCGGTCGAACAGCTCAAGAAACTACAAGAAAAACTGGATGGACTTTCTCAACCTTGATCCGCTCTTAAAACAAGCTCTCGAAGAAGACTTGGGTCGTGGAGATCTCACCACTGAGGCCATTCTCGAGAGAGCCGGAGCCTCCAGAGAAGGGGCCATCCAGGCTCAAGCTGCGGTCTTGGCCAAGGAGAACTTGATCTTGGCCGGATGGCCTGTCTTCCTGCGTGTCTTTCAGCTCATGGATGAGATTGAGGCTGAAGTCCATTTTGAGGAAGGTGCCCAGGTGGATCGGGGGACAACCGTGGGAAGGCTGCAGGGTAAGGCCTCCGTACTGCTTCAGGGTGAACGGGTGGCCTTGAATTTCCTGCAGCGCATGAGCGGGGTGGCTACTCTCACTCAGAAATATGTCCAACGGGTTGCCCACACTCAGGCAAAAATTTTGGATACACGCAAGACCACGCCTTTGTGGCGGAGCCTGGAAAAGTATGCCGTGAGAAGGGGCGGAGGGCTGAATCACAGGTTGGGCTTGTACGATGGAATTCTCATTAAGGAAAACCATGTGGCGATGGCCGGAGGCATTGAAGCGGCACTGGATGCTTGCCGGGGTCCCATGGAGGTCGAAATTGAGGTCAGGAATTTCGAGGAGCTTTCCCAAGCCATCGATGCCGGAGCAGAGAGGGTACTTCTGGATAATATGAGTCCCCAGGAAGTTCAGAAAGCGGTCGAAATCACCAAGGGTCGCTGTGTGCTGGAGGTTTCTGGAGGTGTCCACCTCGGTAATGTGGTTGATTATGCTGAGACTGGAGTTGATTTCATTTCTCTGGGGATCTTGACTCACTCCTCTCCATCGGTGGATTTCAGTGTCTTGCTCCATCAATACGATGACGTTAAAGGATAGGCCCTGTTAATGAATTTCTATGAGCCCTGAGACACCCCAGGAGAGCAAACTTTTCAAACAATTCGATTATCTGCACCGGGTGGACTCCACCAACGACTACTTGAAAGCCTTCGTTGAGGAAGGTGAGACTCGGATGGTAGTGGCTAGAGAGCAAGCGTCGGGTAAGGGGCGCGGCGACCACAGCTGGTACTCACCGCCCGAAGAAGGCCTCTATTTGTCCTACCTTTTGTATCCCCCATGGCAGGTAGAGCGCTCTCCCTTTTTGAACATGCTCTCGGGGCTGGCGGCGGTACTGGCTATAAGGGAGGAGGGCCCTGTAGGTCTTCAACTCAAACTGAAACGCCCCAACGATATCTTGATCGCAGGAAAGAAAGTGGGTGGGATTTTGATCGAGATAAGTAGCATGCAGGATCGAATCCTTTGGGCAATCGTTGGAATTGGTGTCAATCTCTATCAGAAAGACTTTCCCGAGGAGTTGTCCCAGGCAACCTCTCTTGCTCAGGAAGGGGTGACGGTCAGCCATCCGCTCGACTTTTGTGATCGTCTTACCCAACAGTTCGAACGCCTTTACCGACAGCTTGAAAAGGGGAAGTGGGAAAGCATTCAAACCGAATTTGAACAGCAACTATGAGTATTTTCAACTATCAGGAACAACCCGGCTATTTCAAGCGGCTCAAAGAGGCGCTGCAGACCACCAAGGATGATCTCGGTCATAAGATGAACCAGGTGATGGGAACGGCTGAGAGTCCCGTTACCGAGGATCAGCTCGAAGAACTGGAGAACATCTTGATCAGTGCCGATATAGGAGTCCAAACAACCCTGGAAATCGTCGAAAAAATGCGAGAGGAGACCCGTGGCCAACGCGTCGTGACCCGTCAAAAGGCCAAACGAATGCTTCGAAAGGAGATGCTGGAGATCTTAAAGACCAGCCAGGAGCCACACCGGGAGACTTCCTCACCTTCCCGTCCTCACGTGGTTTTTGTTGTGGGTGTGAACGGTGTAGGAAAGACCACCACCGTGGGTAAATTGGCTCATTGTCTGAGTCAGGAGGAGAAGAGCGTATTGGTTTGCGCATCGGATACCTTTCGGGCAGCGGCAGCGGAACAGTTGACGATCTGGGCAGAGCGGACACAAGCGGACATCGTCAAGCAATCCTCGGGGGCAGACCCGGCGGCCGTGTTGTTTGATGCAATTGCGGCCAGCAAAGCGAGAAAAACGGATGTCCTGCTGGTTGACACGGCCGGTCGGCTCCACACCAAGTCCCATCTCATGCAGGAAGTCGAGAAAATGAAGCGTATTGCCGGGCGAGAGGTCGAAGGAGCTCCCCACGAGATTTTTTGGATCCTGGATGCAACCACGGGGCAAAACGGCCTTAGTCAGGCGCGCGGATTTTTCGAGACCATTGGAATCACGGGAATTATCGTCACAAAACTCGATGGAACGGCTAAGGGGGGGATCGTGGTCGCCATTGCCAAGGAACTCAAGATCCCCATTCTTTACATCGGGGTGGGAGAGAGTCAGGAAGATCTCATCCCCTTCTCAGCTGAGGGGTTTGTTGACTCCCTGGGACTGGGGGAGGAGGATTGACAGGAAGGAAAAGCCAGGTTAGAATCCGCCCTGACTGTGAGACCCGCAACCGGGTGCCCTCGCGCGTCGCGAAACGCCGTTAGGTCGACTCTTTCGTTGCTTCGTTACAAGAACCTATGCAGAACCTGGTCTAGGAGGAGAACATGAATAAAAAACTATACGTTGGCGGTCTACCCTATTCTGTGACAGAGGACAAGCTGCAAGAAATCTTCTCGGCACACGGCACTGTTGAGTCAGCCCGCGTGATCACGGATAGATTTACCGGTCGATCACGGGGTTTTGGGTTCGTGGAAATGAGTAGCGAAGAGGAGGCTCAAAAGGCGATCGACAGCCTCAATGAAAGTGACCTCGATGGGAGATCTCTGACCGTCAATGAGGCCCGACCCCAGGAAAATAGAGGCGGCGGCGGCGGCGGTGGTGGAGATCGCTGGTAAGCCTCGACTTCTGAAGCTCGAGTTCCGCCCCCCTCACAGCCTGGCACAGATTCGCTGCATCCGCGGGATCATAGGCGTACCAGCAGCAGGAATTGCACGGCCGGAATCTTCTGGATTTCTTGCATCACCTCTTCAGGTATCTCACCGTCGGTATTCACTACTGCCACGGCATGAGTTCCATCTCCGTTCCGACCCAGCACAAAGGAAGCGATGTTGATCTTGGCCTTACCCAGGATCGTGCCCACCAGACCGATAACTCCCGGAGTATCCTGATTTCTGAGGAAAAGAATGTGTTCCCCAAGCTCCGTTTCAATGGGGATGCCATCAATGGAGACCAAACGATAGTTGCCCTTATGCAAAATGGCTCCCTCGATCCACTCTGTTTTTTCTGGAGAGCGCAATTGGATACTGATCAGATTGGAATAGCTGCGCGGCCGGCTGCTCACCGTTTCGATGACTGAAATGCCCCGCTCTTCCGCATAGTTTCTGGCATTCACCTGGTTGATTTCTTCCGACAGCATGGGTTTCAGTATCGCCTTGAGAATGTAATTACTGATCGGTTTGTAATTCAACTTGGCGAAGTCACCATAGTAGCGGATGCCGATCTCTGAGAGACGAATGGATGAAACCTGGCTGATGAAGGAACCCAATTTTTCAGCCAAACCCAAATAGGGCTGGATCTGTTCTAGTTCCTTGGGCGTCATGGAGGGGAAGTTGACTGCGTTTACGATCACTTCATCCTGCAGGTAGGCGGCAACCTGCTGGGCGATGTCGTAACCCACCTTGGATTGTGCTTCGACCGTTGAGGCGGCGATGTGAGGAGTCAGTACCGTGTGATCTGAAGCAAGCAGGCGAGGATGAACGTTCGGCTCGTTCTCGAAAACATCCAGGGCGGCGCCTCCGAGATGCCCTTTCTCCAGTGCATCGGCGAGATCCTCCTCCACCACGAGCTCACCCCGGGCAGCATTGATCAGGAACGCTCCTTTTTTCATCAACTGTAAGGTCTCCTTACAAATCATCCCCTTCGTTTTCTCATTTAGTGGAGCATGCAGGCTGACAAAGTCAGCTTCGGATAAGACTTCTTCTAAAGTTCGGAGCTCGACACCCAGATCGTGTGTGTAGTCCTCGCTGACGAAAGGATCATAGGCCAGGACCTTCAGCTGAAACGATGTTGCACGTTGGGCCATGATGGAACCGATCTTTCCCAACCCGACAAGGCCCAGAGTTTTATTTTGAAGCTCCTGTCCAATAAATGCCTTTTTGTTCCAAACTCCTGATCGCAATGAAGGATCGGCGAAAGAAATCCTACGGGCCAGGGCCAGGAGTAGGGCAAAGGTATGTTCTGCGACACTGATGCTGTTCCCGCCCGGAGTATTCATCACCACCACGCCTTTGCGGGTGGCCGCTTTCAGATCGATATTGTCGACACCCGCACCTGCGCGCCCGATCACGCGAAGTTGTGAGGCATTCTCGATGACCTCCTGAGTGACTTGAGTTTTACTGCGAACAATCAACCCATCAGCGTCACGGACTTCCGACAACAAGGCGTCCAAGGAAAGGTCGGATCGGCAAACGACTTCAAAATCGGGTTGTTGTTTCAGGTAATCCACTCCCTCTTCCGAGAGTGGATCGGTAATCAAAATTTTCATGATGTTTCGTGAATACTCGACTTCGGATCGGAGGTGTGTTCTTGCATGCCGACAGCCTCAATCATGGCGGCTCGAACGCTGCTACCCAGATCAACCTCCGTTCCCATCTTAGTCAGGCAGAGTTCGATAGCGGAGAGCACTGAGAAAACATCGAGCAAGTCAAAATAACCCAAATGGGCAATTCGGACAATCTTGTTTTTCAGCGCACCTTGTCCGCCCGCCACCTTGAGTCCGAATTCAGCTTCGAGTTTCTTCGCCAACTCAGCAGCAGCCACACCATCCGGCGGAATAGCTGCCGTCACAGCGCTGGCCGGGGAGGAGGAGAGGATCCTGAAGCCCAGTGCCCGAAGCCCTTCTCGCGTACTGCGGGCCATCAGCTCGGCATCAGCCAATACCCGTTCGGGACTCTGGCGAAGAATTTCCCTGGTTGTTTCGTTCAGGCCCACGATCAATGAGATCGCAGGCGTAAATGCACACTGGCCCTTCCGTTGCTGATTCACTTCCTGGAGCAAATCGAAGTAGTAGGAACGCGAGGAGTTGGTTTCGATTTTTGCAATCGCCCTGGGACTCAGTGTCAGAAAAGACAAACCAGGGGAGAGAGCAAAAGATTTTTGAGATCCGCTAATGACGATATCCAGGCCCCATTGGTCTGTCTCTAAGGGCTGGGTCAGCAAAGCTGTGATGGCATCGACCACGATAAAAACCTTAGGGAACTTGGAACCAATCTGTTGGGCGATCGCCTCCAGATCGTGGGATGTAGCCGTCGAGGTTTCACATCCCTGGATGAGAACTGCCCGAATCTCTGGGTTGTGCTCCAGCGCCGCACAGATTTCCTCTGCTGAGGCCGCCTCTCCATATTTCTTTTCAAGGGATGTACAGGGAACGCCGTGACTTTGGCAGATCTTGACCCAGCGCTCTCCAAACTTGCCGGTCACAACAGCAAGAGCAGGGTCATCCGGAGACAGTAGATTGGACACAGCTGCTTCCATAGCGCCCGTCCCAGAGGATGTCAAAATGACAACATCGTTCTCGGTCCTGAAGATCTTCTGCAGATTTCGGCGAGTCTCCAGAAACAGTTCCGTGAATTGGGCCGTCCGATGATGAACAAGGGGACGCGACATCGCGAGCTGAGCCTCGGGCATCAGCGGAGTGGGTCCCGGTGTAAAGAGTCTCGTTTTGCGCATCGGCAAATGATACACCGTTTCGTGCCTTCGTGCCTTCGTGCATTCATGCATTCGTGCAGTCGTGCAGTCGTGCTTGGGTGTTTTCGTGTGGGTCAGGCGGTCAGGGGAGTTTGGTGCCAGCCCCAAAGTTTCTCCTTTGAAATCAGGGGTTTCCCCCATAATTCTGGGACTGTCCCCAAACTCGCCCCCAGGTTGACGCCTTGACCTGCCGGTCTATTCTTTCCTATCATCGACACCTCATGTCTCATCCTGTCTGGATTTGTGTGGCCGCTTGGTTTGTTCCTGGTGCCGGCCATCTGTTGCTGAAGAAGTGGGGGAGAGGGATCGCGTTTTTTGTGGTCATCATGGTTTTGTTTGTCTGTGGCCTGGCCATGGAAGGGAGGCTGTTTGGTTTCAGCCCCGGATTTTTTGGGCTTCTCAAGTTCACTGCAGGCGCTGGTGCTGGATTCCCCTATTTCTTGGGAAAGCTGATGGCCTGGGGAGAGGGCAATGTTCCCGGTTACGGATACGAGTACGGGAACACTTTTCTGTTCACAGCCGGCCTACTCAACATGCTCCTGGTGGTGGATGCTTTCGATATCGCCCGGGGTCGAAAACAGTGAATCACTATATCGCCATCTCTATTCTATCCGTTTGCATTACCACAGTTTTCACGTTGATCACGAAAGAGACTAAGGAAGAACGCATCCGCTATTTCCTGAAGCTGTTGGGTTATATGGTGGTGGGCTCGTTTGCGGTTGCTTGGATCATGTATAGTGTCCCCTAACCTTCACTACTGGGTGCCGGCCTTTCTTTACGCCGCCCTCATCTTTTTTCTTTCCCATCAGAGCGAACCTCCAGGGGCACAAGTCGTACCCGACTATACAGCCCATTTTTTCGAGTACGCCTTCTTCGGACTGACCCTGACCTGGGGTGCGACTTTGGGATTCCACCGACCTCTTACCTCAAAGAGTGCTGTAATTCTGGGTGTGATCGCCGCCCTGTATGCGATCGGCGATGAGTTTCACCAATCCTTCGTTCCAGATCGAGTGGCATCCCTAGGTGACGTGGCAGTGGATATCGTGGGAGTCGCGGCTTGTGTGGGTATGGTTTGGGTGATCCGAAGGGGAAAGTGGCGAGAATCTATGATTCATACTGGCTGTAACGATTCGCGGACCTGAGAGATGCAGATCCATTCACCTGCCTCTGAACCCCTGTTGGCTCACTTTGAGCAGAGATTGGAAGATCGACCCTTTCGACCTCCCCTGTGGCTGAGGGGGGGGCATCTTCAAACGCTTGCCGCGTCGCTCTTGAAGCGTAACTTTTCTTGGGGATGGAGGAACGCTGAGGAACACTTCGTGGATTTAAGGGACGGATCGCGCGTGCGATTGCTTTGCGCGTGGCAGTCTGCTGATGCCCCCACCCTTGTCGTTCTTCATGGAACAGGAGGATCCAGCGCCTCGACCTACATGCAGGGGCTTTCCCATAAGGCTTACCGGGAGGGCTGGAATGCTGTTCTGGTGAATCTCTATAACACCAATCCGAAATTGCCGAAGCCCAAAGTCTTTCACTCTGGTTCGAGCCGGGAAGTTGGAGAACTTCTGCAGAAATTGTCGATGAATCATCAGGTGCGGGACTTCTTTCTGGCGGGAGTCTCGATGGGCGGAAACATTCTGCTCAAGTTAATGGGGGAGTGGGGTTCGAATTCTCTCGTTGATGTTCGGGCTGCTGGCGTGATTTCCCCGCTGGTGGATCTGACCACTGCCTGGAAAATTCTGGAAAGACCCTCGAACTTTCTCTTTCAACATCACTTCGTGAAGAATTTCAAAAAACGCATCAAACGACACCGTTCCAGCTTGAGTCCGTTTGTGGATGTCGAGGCCCTGCTGCGCATCAAAACTCTCCGCCAGTTTGACCAGCTCTTTACGGCTCCACTGGCCGGATTTCGCGATGCCTTCGATTACTATGAAAGGGCAAGTGCTCTACCCTATCTCAAGGACATCCGTATTCCCACCTTGTTGATCCACTCCCATGATGACCCCTTGCTGCCCGGGGAACCGTTCACTCTTCCAGAAACTCGCTCAAACCCCTCACTTCTCATGGGCTTGACTCGTCAAGGAGGGCACGTGGGATATTTGGAACAGGCTGTTGCGGGAGGGGATATTGACCGTTTCTGGGCAGAAAATCGCCTGATCGATTTTTTCCGCCTGGCCCGCCAAACTCTACCTGATCTTGATTAGGGTCCGTAGGGGCGCACGGCCGTGCGCCCCTACGCAACCAGCCTGACACTACCCCATATTCCCGACCCTTCCTCTTAACCTGTGACTAGGGTCACTGTCTTGTAATGGAGGTGGTGTAAGAGTGGACAAGTAGGAAGAAATGACAAGACTACTTGTAATTCTACTTTTCTTTTCCTCTGCAGCTTTGGGCCACGATGGCGGCCTCGACTCCATGGGCTGCCATCACGACAAGGAGCCAGGCCTGGTTCATTGCCACCGGGGCTCATTGGCTGGTCAATTCTTTGACTCGAAAAAAGAGGTTCTCAGCGCACTGATTAGGAACAAGACCGACACCCTGTCAGGCAGCAGCTCTGAAAGCGAGACTCCCCAACCGGACACTGGAGAACCAGCGGAATCTTCGGCTGTTCCTTACGATCGCGATCTTTACGGTGATTGGATTGACACGGACGGGGATTGCCAGGATACCCGGCAAGAAGTGCTCATTGCAGAAAGTCTCATCCCGGTCCAGTTTGACTCCTGGGGTTGTAATGTCGTCTCTGGCCAATGGCTCGACCCCTACACGGGCCAAACCTTCACCGATCCCAGCGACCTCGACATTGATCACGTCGTGCCGCTAGCTGAGGCACACCGTAGCGGAGCGAGTCACTGGCTGCCACAGCTTCGCACACAGTTTGCCAATGACTTATTGTTTCCTGGAAGCCTCATTGCGGTCTCCGCATCGGCAAACAGATCTAAGGGGGATAGAGATCCGGCAGACTGGCTGCCACCGAATCCAGCCTTCCAATGCGACTACGTGAGAGCCTGGGTCATGGCAAAGGGTTATTGGGGTCTTGTGATGGACGACCGGGAGAGAAGCACGATCTACTATGTTTTAGCGGGCTGTGAGCAGCCAGTGCGGGGTTTGTCGCATTAGGACAGGTTCCTAGCCCGGTCTGAAAACCCTACCTCCGGCTTCAGCTGGAAGCCAGTCCCTTCTCTTTTGTTCACAGTTTTTCTCGCTCGAGCGTTATAGCTACTGAGATGGATGCTATCCCCGCCCATTTTCCCTGCAGGCGACTGTTCGAGTTGGATTGGGAGTCTCTTTCTGATCTGGAACTGGTGGCGCTGCTCATCGGTCCCGGAACGCCAGAGAGACGGGCTTTGAATGATGCCCGAAGGCTGCTCGATGCCGTAGGTCCCTCTAGAAGGTTACAGGAAGCCGGTTATGAAGAGCTGTGCCGGGCCGGTTTAAGTCGAAAGAAGGCGCTGGCCCTGTTGGCAGCTGTGCAGCTGTCACGCCGCTTTCAAAAAATTCCCTTGTTTCCAGGACAGTCCTTTCGCTCCAGCCTTGAAATTTTTCGCCATTTCCAACCTCTTGTCCATGGCCTGAAAAAGGAATGCTTCTGGAGTGTGCTTCTGGATAGCAAAAACCGTATCTTGAGAGTGATACGGATATCGGAGGGATCCCTCACGGCCTCCTTGGTGCATCCCCGAGAGGTCTTTCGGCCCGCCATTCGGGAAGCGGCAGCCAGGGTTCTCTTCGTTCACAACCATCCCAGTGGTGATCCGGCACCCAGTCAGGAAGACGTGGAGATCACCCGCCGATTGGTACAAACGGGAAAAATCGTGGGAATCCAAGCCTTGGACCATGTTATCATTGGCGCCCACACATACTTTAGCTTTGCCGATCAGGGCTTACTTGAAGGTGCGGATGCGGCTTTGGAAAGAGGCAGGTGAAGCCTCTCTGGATTCCGGATGAGCGACCTGGAAGATGTTTCCTTGGGTATCCAGTGGCCCGAGAATCGCCCCTTTCAGTTGGTTGGACTGGGTCTCAACGCGGTGGATTGGATCTGCGTCCTTCCTCATTATCCTGAGCACAACAGCAAGGTGCAGATCGATGAAATGTACAAGCGGGGTGGGGGACAAGTCGCCACGGCTTCCGCCCTGTGTGCCCGCTATGGGTTGAAGGTTCGTTATGTGGGTCGTGTGGGAGATGACGAGATCGGCAAGTTCTCACTTCAGGACCTCCAAAAGGAGTCCATGGACCTCTCCTGTTTGCAAACCGTTTCTGGTGCGATGAGTCAGTTTGCCGTTATCCTGGTTGATCGGCCAACCGGGGAGAGAACCATTCTTTGGGATCGGGACCCGGCACTGAACTATGAAAAAGAGGAACTCAAGCGCGACTGGATTGTCCAAGGCCAACTCTTGCATCTTGACGGCCACGATCAGACGGCCTCAATACAAGCCGCCCGCTGGGCCAAAGAGGTTGGCATGAAAGTTTCACTGGATATCGACAAAGTGCAGCCGGGCGTTGAGGAGCTTCTGGCCTTAACCGATTTTTTAATTCCGGGTACCCGATTTGTCCGTGAATTTTCAGCCCAGGAAGACTGGAGGAGGGGGTTGCGAGGTCTTTCCGAAGCCACCTCAGGATTTGTGGCGGTAACTCGTGGGAAAGAGGGAGTCGGGGTGCTCTGGAAGGATGAGATTTTTGAAATTTTCGGCACCGCCGTAGACAGCGTGGATACCACTGGGGCCGGAGATGTTTTTCATGGAGCTTTTCTCTACGGATTGTTTCAGGATTGGAGCGTCGGACGTTGTCTGCGCTTTGCCAATTCTGCCGGGGCCCTTTCCTGTACCCAATATGGTGCCCGGGGAGGAATTCCTCCTTTAGAAAAGGTCACTTCCATGGTAGAAGATTAAAAAGAGTCTTTTACAAACTATTTGCATCAGAGGAAGTATGAAAAGAATTTTATGCATTTTGCTGCTGATTATTCCCGGATTGAACCTGAGGGCTGCCGATGACCTGGATCCGGAGGAAATCATCAAACGATTTGCTGCCAAGGAGTTGGAATTCAAGAAGGTGTGGGAGAAATACACCTATACTCAGCACATCTTGTTTCAGGTCCTCAGCTTCGATGGAGAGGTCAGAGAAGAACAGGAAATGTCGGTGGAGGTCTATTTCACCAGTGATGGCAAGAGAAAGACGCGGACCCTCGAGGAACGGGGCAAACTCAGATCGCTTAGGGTGAGCAAGGAAGACCTGGAGGATGCCATTTATCGGCAGCCCTTTGTTCTCACCACCGAGGAGCTTCCCAACTACAAGATTGAGTATCGTGGCGAGAAGCTGGTCGATGAACTGTATACCTATGATTTTGATGTGGAGCCCCGCAAAATCAAGAAGGGCCAGCGTTACTTTAAGGGGCGCATCTGGGTGGATGACATCGACTTCCAGATAGTGATGACCCGAGGTAAGGTGGTTCCCGATTACTCAGACAACAAGTTTCCCAGGTTCGAGACGGTTCGCGAGCAGATTGATGGCGATTACTGGTTTCCCACCTGGACTGAAGCAGACGATATTCTTCGATTCGGACGGCGACAAGTCCGAATCCGAGAACTCATTACTTATGAAAACTTTAAGAAATTTGAGGTGAATACC
>JACZQQ010000147.1 GCA_022545645.1 Acidobacteriota bacterium
CCTACCGCCTGGAGAACCCGGGGCGCTCGTTCACGGTCGGCGGTCTACGGAACATCCTCGTGCAACCGACCGATGCGGCCGACGCGACCTTCGCGATCGAGTCGGTGCGCCTCATCTTCCGCAAGGAGTATTTGGCCAACATTCCTTCGGGAGTGAGTTGGCAGGGATTCGCTGACATCTTCCGGGAAACCCTGGTGACCCGCTCGCCGGAGAGGGTAGAGTTCACCCTGGATCTTCCCGCCCGCCCCTGGCTCGATTTGGCGGTGGGCACGGTTGAAGATGGGCCTGTCACTTTCCAGGTCGGTGTGAGCCGAGGTGGTGGTGGCAGAAATTCGGAATCGCTTCTTCTCAAACGCACTCTCACGACACCTCACCGATGGGAAGTCAACCCAGTGGATCTTGAGGACTTTGCCGACGAAACCGTGACACTGTCTCTATCGGTTGAGGCGGAAGCCAATGGAGCCCTTGGTTTCTGGGGTTCTCCGGTCATACGTAGTCGTGGAGCGATGCCGCACACAGGTGGTGTCGGTGGTGCTCCACCCCAGGGAGTCATTCTCATCATCGGCGACACCTTGCGTCGGGATCACCTTGATGCCTATGGATACAGCCGGTCCACCGCTCCAACACTGTCCCGACTGGCGGCTGCAGGTGTACTGTTCCAGGACACTCAATCGCAGGCTTCCTGGACCAAAGTCTCAGTCCCTTCCATCCTCACATCGCTCTATCCCACCACCCACGGGATCGCTGATTTTCCCGACCGGATGCCGGCATCTGCAGTCACCGTCGCCGAGGCCTTTCGCGAGGCAGGCTATGCTACCTGGTCCACCTCCTCGGTCGCCTTTTCTGGCCAGCAGAGCAACCTTCATCAGGGCGTCGAAGTTCTCCACGAGCGCGCCTCTGTTGCTGAAAGTGGGAGCAAAACCGCCAGGCCGTTTGCCGACCGGCTGCTGCCTTGGCTGGAGGAGCACCGGGAGGTGCCATTTTTTGTCTTCCTGCACGCCATGGATCCCCACAGCCCCTTCGAGCCACGTCGACCTTACAATACCCTTTGGGCCGATGCGGCCAAGAAAGAAGAGCATGAGAAGCGAGTGGATAAAGCCCGCGAATTTATCAAAGACGAGGCCATGAAAAGGCGCGGAATGCCCACTCGAGAAGAGATGGAGCAGGCCGGAGTAGATATAGAGCCGTATCTGGCTTATGAGCACGACTGGTACGATGGGTCAATTCGTGGGATGGATGCAGAGATCGGCAGGGTGATGGAGAAGCTCGGCCAGCTGGGTCTTGTGGACAAGACTCTGGTGGTCTTCATCAGTGACCATGGTGAAGAATTTCTTGAGCATGGCCGGCACTGGCATGGCAACACGGTCTATGGTGAGATGACTAATGTCCCGCTCATCTTGCACTGGCCGGAAAGTTTATCCTCTGGAAGGGTTGTTGAAGAAACGGTCCAGTCCATCGACCTGATGCCAACCCTTCTGGAACTCAGTAAAATCCCCCGGCCGGACATTCTGCAAGGTCACAGCCTAGTACCGCTGCTGGCAGCGGAAAGAGATGTGGCAACACGTGAGCGATGGCAGAGCCGCCCTGCTTTCTCGGAGAGGGTGAGACAGGGGAACAGAATGGCCAGTGCCGAAACTGAAGTGGATTCCTTTGCCATTGTCACCGAGGGCTGGAAGCTGATTCACAACGTTCTCAAGCCGGATGACTTTCCGGAATACGAGCTCTTTGACCACCACAACGATCCACTGAACCTCAAGGATCTGGCCCCGGAGAACCCGGAGGTCGTTGAACGTCTCTCCCAACAGCTGGAGCAGTGGCACGAGCAGGCCCTGGCCGCACGGCTGCCCTCAGACGATGAGTTCAAGGGTGGCTTGAGTGCACAAGAGCTGGAGCGTCTGCGCAGCCTGGGCTACATCCGCTGAGTGGGGTTGTGCCCCCCCACTGAAATTTGAAAGTCATGAAACCTGGAAAACATTTTGTGGGCAAAATTCTGGTCCTTTTGGGACTCGTCCTTCTGCTTCCTGCCACCGTGGAAGCCTACGTGGGGCCGGGAGCTGGTTTTGCCTTAGTCTCCTCTTTTTTCACCCTGTTCATCGCCTTGTTCTTGGGTTTTGTGACCCTTCTGACCTGGCCCGTTCGCTGGTTGTTCCGGAGCCTTCGGGGAAATAAGTTGTTGGCAAAAAGTCGAGTTCAGCAGGTGGTCGTCCTGGGCCTGGACGGGCAGGATCCCGAACTGACAGATCAATTCATGAAGGAAGGACTCCTGCCTAACTTTCGTAAGCTGCAGGAGCAGGGAACGTATACTCGCCTGGAAACGACGCTGCCGGCGGAGTCTCCAGTGGCCTGGTCGTCCTTTCAAACCGGTTGCAATCCGGGCCGCCATCGGATTTTTGATTTTCTGGAGCCCAACCGGAAAACCTATCTTCCCGAACTCACTTCGGCGCGCATCCACCCACCTTCACGCCACCTGTCGATAGGGCCCTACCGCATTCCCTTGGGTAAGCCCACGCTTCAGTTCAGGCGCAAGAGTCAACCCTTCTGGAAGATCCTGGGTGATTTCGGTGTATTCAGCACGGTGCTTCGTGTGCCTATTACTTTCCCACCGGAGAAGTTCAATGGCTTCCTGCTTTCGGCCATGTCGGTTCCCGATCTCAAGGGGAGTCAGGGAACCTTCTCCTACTTCACCAGTGATCCCGAGGAGCAGGCCACCTTTACGGGGGGCACGCAGATTCCGGTGGAGGTGACCAACGGAGTCGTCACCTCTTTCATTTCCGGTCCTGATAATCCACTGCGCAAAAACGGGGATGAGATGCGAATTCCTTTCCAGGTTCTCATGGGCAAGAATGGGGACGCTGCAAAGTTGGTTCTACAAAAAAAAGAGTATCCACTGGGACTTCGGGAGTTTACTCCCTGGATTCGAGTTGCCTTTCGCTCTGCACCGGGAGTGAAGGTGCGGGGCCTGTGTCACTTTTATCTCAAGGCAATGACTCCCCATTTCAAGATGTACATGTCCCCTCTAAATATCGATCCTGACCAGGCTGCCCTGCCCATCTCCCATCCTTTGACCTACGCTCCCTATCTGGCCAAGACCCAGGGAGACTTCGCCACATTGGGTCTGGCCGAGGACACCTGGGCTCTCAACGAGCGGGTGCTTGATGAAGAGGCCTTTTTGAAACAAGCCTATCTGATTCATGAAGAGCGGGAGAGGATGTTTTTTGATGCCCTGGAAAAGACACGCCGAGGGGTTGTGGTGTGCGTCTTTGACATCACCGATCGGATCCAACACATGTTCTGGCGTTATCTGGAGGCCGATCATCCGGCCAATTCCGGCAAGGATGTAAAGAGGCATCGAGATGCCATTCGCGATTTGTACAAGAAAATGGATGATCTTGTAGGACGGGTCGTGGAGACACTCCCAGAGGATACGGTTTTAATGGTGATGTCCGATCACGGCTTTAAGTCCTTCAAGCGCGGTGTCAATCTAAATACCTGGCTTCACCAGAACGGCTATTTGGCAGTCAAGGACCGGCCCACGGGCACGGAGTGGTTCCAAGACGTGGATTGGACCCAGACCAGGGCCTACGCCCTGGGTCTGGGAGGAATTTACCTCAATGTGGCGGGCCGGGAGGCTCAAGGCACGGTCAAGCCGGGAGAGGACTCGCAGGCTTTAAAGCGGGAGATCATCCAAGGGCTGCGCAAGCTCTATGATGAAAAGTGGTCCACGGGTGCCGTGGGGGAGGTGTATGACACACGGGAGGTTTATAAGGGCCCCTATGTGGAGGAAGCCCCTGATTTGGTGGTGGGGTTTAACCCGGGCTATCGTGTCTCCTGGACTTGTGCCACCGGAGCCGTGACCGAGGAAGTTTTTGAGGACAACGAAAAGAGTTGGAGCGGAGACCACTGCGTCAATCCCCCTGATGTACCAGGCATTCTCTTTTGTAATCGGAAAATTGACGCAGACCAAGTGAGCATCATGGACATTGGCCCCACCGTGCTGGACCTCTTCGGAGTTCCCGTTCCCGACTATTGTGATGGTCAACCCCTCAAGGTGCAGGTTTCATGAAGTCATTCTGGAAGACCACCTTTTTTGTCTTGTTCCTCCCCATGCTGGTTCTGATTTTGACCCAGTGCGCCTCGGTGCCGGCCAAGAAGGTCTTCATACTGGCGGTGGATGGTCTTGACCCCAAGTTGCTGGAAGAATTTATGGCGGCAGGGCATCTGCCCCATTTTAAAGAGCTCGCCTCTCGAGGAGATTTCAAACCGCTTCAGACCACCATGCCGCCCCTTAGCCCGGTTGCCTGGTCGACCTTCATCACGGGGATGGATCCGGGAGGTCACGCCATCTTTGACTTTATCCATCGTGACCCTGCTACCATGATCCCGTATTTGTCCTTGGCCAAAGCCGGCGATCCGGCACGGAACTTGAGTTTTGGATCCTGGGTGATCCCGTTGGGAGGTGGGAGTCTTGAGCAATTGCGTCAAGGCCAGGCTTTCTGGCAAATTCTGGAAGAGCACGGAGTTCCCACCACCGTGTTTCGTATGCCGGCCAATTTCCCTCCCGTAACATCAAAAGGCAAATCCCTTTCAGGAATGGGGACCCCGGATATTTTGGGGACACCGGGAATATTTTCCTTTTACACGAATGAATCTATCGACAACACAGAGGACCTTGCGGGGGGGCGGGTGTTTGAGATTGAGGTTATCAACGACACCATCTCAGCTACTCTTGTGGGTCCCAAGAACAGCTTCAGACGGTTTCCCAAAGACTCTTCAATCCAGCCGGGTGGCAGCGGAACAAGTGCTGAGCTGGAGTATGTGAACCCAGATCTTGAGATCGATTTTACGGTTTACCTGGACCCTGATGAGTCGGTGGCCAAGTTGGTGGTTCAGGATGAAGAATTTATTCTGAAGGAGGGGGAGTGGAGTGACTGGATCCAGGTGGATTTTGAAGCCGTCCCCTACCTTGTCAGTATCAGTGCCATCGGGAGGTTCTACCTGCAGCAGGTCCGACCCCATTTTCGACTCTATGTGTCGCCCCTTCAGATTGACCCGATGCAACCCGCCATGCCCATCTCCACCCCTGAAGGTTGGTCTCATGAACTGGCGGAAGAGTTAGGCTACTTTTATACCCAGAATCTCCCCGAGGACACGGCGGCCTTGGACGAGGGAATTTTTGACGGACGAGAGTTTTGGCAACAGGCGCAGTTTGTTTTTGGTGAGCTGAGACGGGGGCTTGATTATAGTCTGAGGAATTTTACAGAGGGTCTCTTGTTTTTTTACTTTTCAAGTATTGACCAGGGATCCCACATGCTCTGGAGGTACATGGATGAGCAGCACCCCAACTTCACCCACGATGAGAAGCTGGCACTTGGGATTCAGACTCTCTATCAGCAAATCGATGAGGCATTAGGGGCAGTGCTCCAGGCGGTAGACGAATCAACCACTGTTATTGTGATGTCTGATCACGGCTTTGCTCCCTTTAACCGAGGCGTTAATCTGAACTCCTGGCTGCTTGAAAAAGGCTATGTGAAACTGAAAGATCCCACCAAGCGTGGATCTCCTCTTTTCCTGAACGTGGACTGGAGTGGAACTCGGGCCTACGCCTTTGGCCTCAACGGTCTTTACGTCAATTTACGAGGCCGCGAGAGAAACGGCATTGTGGCGCCAGGAACTGAGTATCAGCAGCTTCTGGATGAACTGGAAGCGGACCTTCTGGCCATGAGCGACCCTGAAAGTGACCAAAACCCCGTCACCCTGGTGGTGCAGACGCAGCGTGATTTCCAAGGCAGGAACCTGGATCTGGCTCCGGACATCATCGTAGGGTATAACTGGGGATACCGCAGTTCCTGGGAAAGCCCTCTTGGGGAATTCACCTGGGAGATCTTTGCAGACAATGACCGACCCTGGAGCGGAGATCATGGGATGGACTACCGGCTTGTTCCGGGAGTTTTGGTCTCGAATCGCAAGATTACACTCCAGGATCCGGCCCTCTACGATTTGACTGTGGCGGTGCTTGATGAATATGGCATTCCCAAGCTTTCCGAGATGATTGGACAGGACTGCCTGGGTCCCTCACTCAGCGGGGTCAAAGCTAAGGAGAAGTGATCATGTTTGGTTCGAAGATCAAAATTGACAAAGACCTCCTCGAAAAAGTGAAACGGTACTCCAGGATTGCAGGTTACTCCTCGGTGGAGGAATTTATCACCCACGCTCTGGAGAAGGAGATCGAAAAACTGGAAGACGCCGATTCCGACGATGAGATTAAGAAAAGGCTAAAAGGGCTGGGTTACATCTCCTAGAGGGGCAGACCTTGAATACATTGATTGGATGGATCAATCGATTGCTGACGGGTCTGTTCGATCTGATCTCCTGGCCGTTGTGGGGCTTGGGTTCTATGGGGTTCTTGGTTTTTGTCTCCTTTTTGAGCGCCCTTCTGGCCTGGTGGATTTTTGGCCGCTATTCCAATCAGAAAGCGATTCGTACAGTCCGGAACAGAATTCGTGGGAATATGTTGGCCGTTCGACTGTACCGGGACAACGTCCCCGTCGTGATAGCTCTTCAGGGGAGCATCATTAGAGATACTCTCACCTATTTGAAGTACTCACTGGTTCCTCTTCCGGTTTTGCTTATTCCTTTTCTGCTGATCCTCATACAGCTGGATTTGCATTTGCAGGTTCGCCCGCTAAGGCCTGTAGAGTCTGCCGTAGTGACGTCCAGTTCCTC